>NZ_JBLRVZ010000040.1:0-200388 GCF_048159505.1 Streptomyces sp. T028 | reverse complement strand
AGCACGGCAGGACTCCCCGATCAGCCCCGATACGCCTGTGCCACACGTTCCAGCGACAACAAACGCGGCACTACGTCACATACCGCCCTCTCAGGGCAAGAGAGCGCGCTGTGCACGAGAATGCACGCACCCGTCGACCCGGGCCCGCTTATAGGTCATCACGTTGTGTGGTGGCTACACCCTATGGAGTCGGAGAGGGCGATCCAGGCGGGCATGGTGATCGCTGGCGGTCGCCGGACCGCTCGCCTCGCCTGCAGCGCACCTCCGTGGTGCGATGGAAAGGGGTGTCGGAGGGAAAGAGCGATGACCCCACCAGCAGCGGAGCGCAAGAGCGGCGCGGCCCCGGTATCAGTCCGCCCGCTGGGTGAGGCGGACCTGGATCGGGCTGATGAGATCTGCAGGGTCGCTTTCGGCACGTTCCTGGGTGCCCCTGATCCTTTCGGGACCGTCGACTATGTCCGTACGCGTTGGGCGGCCGATCCGCGGGCGGCATTCGCGGCGACGGTCGAGGGCGAAGTAGTCGGATCGAACTTCGCCTCCAACTGGGGCAGCGTCGGGTTTTTCGGACCGCTGACAGTGCGTCCGGATCTGTGGGACAAGGGCATCGGCAGGCGTCTGATGGAGCCGGTCATCGACTGCTTCGACGCCTGGGGGAACCGCCACCTCGGCCTGTTCACCTTCGCGCACAGTCCCAAGCATCTTGAGCTCTACCGCCGGTACGGTTTCTGGCCTCGATTCCTCACAGCCATCATGAAGAAGCAGGTCACAGACGGTGCCGCAGTCCCCGGCCGGGTGCTCTATGGCGAACTGGCCGCTGCCGAGCGGCCTGACGCGCTGAGTCTCTGTCGCGCGCTGACCGAAGCCGTGTATGAGGGTCTGAGCCTGGAACGCGAGATCGTGGCCGCGCATGCGCAGGGACTCGGTGACACCATCCTGCTCCATGGCGCTGCCTCCGAGCTCGATGGCCTGGCCGTCTGCCACCGCGGAGCCGGGTCGGAGGCTGGCGCGGACGTGTGCTTCGTCAAATTCGGCGCCGTACGTCCTGGTCCGGAGGCCGCCGACCGGTTCGAGCGACTGCTCGACGCGTGCGAGCTGCTGGCGGCCGAGCGCGGGCTGGGGCAACTGGACGCCGGCATGAACCTGGGCCGCCCGGATGCCTACCGGCGCATGATCGACCGCGGTTTCCGCACCTGGTTGCAGGGCGTGACCATGCACAGGCCCAACGAACCCGGGTACAGCCACCCCGACGCGTATGTGATCGACGACTGGCGCTGAGACCACCGCCGCGCTCGGCTGGGTAGCAAGGCCCGGTGCTGTCAGAAGCCGTGAACAGCAAGCCGCGAAGGAGCGGGCAAAGGACCTCTGGGCGGAACCAGACCTGGTCTTCACCACTTGCTACGGCACCTGCGCGTCGCTCCTGGCCGCCCTGGACGCAGAAGAAGGAAAAGAAGGGGAAGCGCAAGCAGCAAAGGGGGCGGAAGAGCCGTCGGACAAGGACCGCCGGCAAGGGTCATGGCGGTTGCTGTACTCCGCTGCCGTACGCACGACAGAGGCCCATTCACGATCACGTGAATGGGCCTCTGACCTGTGTCGGGGTGGCGGGATTTGAACCCACGACCTCTTCGTCCCGAACGAAGCGCGCTGCCAAGCTGCGCTACACCCCGATGTCGCTGCTGTCCTGCTTGTCGCGGCGACGTCGTTTACTTTAGCCCACTGGTGGCTGGAGACGAAATCCGGTTTTGGCGCGGTGGCGGATCGGGTTGGGGCGGACGTGGTCGAGGGCCACGAGGAGGACCGCGAGGGCGTAGAAGGCGAGGCCGAGGAGGAGGGCGTTGGCCAGGGTGTGCCTGAAGCCGTGGGCCTCGGCATCGAGGAAGGGGTAGAGGTAGCGGGCCGGGGTGCCGGGGGTGATCAGCTGGGCTCGGAGCAGGGAGAAGAGCAGGTAGGCCGTGGGGTAGAGCATCCATGTCACCGCCTGGCGCAGACGGAGGCGGGCCGGTGGGGTCAGGAGCAGCCAGTCGAGGACGGCGGCCGCCGGGGTGACCGTGTGGAGGAGGAGGTTGGCCGGCCATGCCCAGCCGGTCGGGGCGGTTGTCGTGTCCGTCACCGAGAACGGGGGTGCCGTGTCCGCCAGGAGCAGGTGGTACACCAGGCCGGTGATCGTGATGTAGAGCAGCGCTGCGCCGGTCAGGGCGGAGGGGAGAGGGGCGCGGGCCGACCAGGCGCGGCGGGCCGAGGCCAGGGCGACCAGGGCCAGCAGCGCGTTGCTCTGGAGGGAGAAGTGGCTCAGCGTCCGGAGGGGGTCGCCGTTCGCCAGCAGCGCGAGGATCACGCCGGCGGCTGCCGTGCCGGCCAGTAGCAGGCGGAAGGCGGCTGCCAGGCGGCGGCGTACGGGCGGTACCACCGCGGAGGCGGGGACGGAGGAGGACAGGAGCGCGTGGGTCCGCGGAATCGCGGGCAGGTCCGGGATGTCCCTGGGTATCGGCGCGGTCATGCCATCAAACTAGGCAAATGGTGACGAAGTGGGCGATACGGGTGGGCCGGATGGGGGATCTTTCTCCGGGATCTTTCCCCCATCTTTCACTCCCTTTTCTCTACTCCCTCCCCACCAACGTCAGCAACGTCACCTCCGGCGGGCAGGCGAACCTCACCGGGGTGTAGCGGTTCGTCCCGCAGCCCGCTGATACGTGCAGGTAGGACGTCCGTCCCTCCGCCGTGTGCGTGGACAGGCCCTTCACCCGGTCCGCGTCGAGGTCGCAGTTGGTGACGAGGGCGCCGTAGAAGGGGATGCAGAGCTGGCCGCCATGGGTGTGGCCGGCGAGGATCAGGGGGTAGTCGTCCGCCGTGTACGCGTCGAGGACGCGGAGATACGGCGCGTGCACCACGCCCATCGAGAAGTCGGCGGAGGCCGAGGGGCCGCCGGCCACCTGGGCGTACCGGTCCCGCTTGATGTGCGGGTCGTCCAGGCCGGTCAGCTCGATCGACATGCCGTCGATCTTGAGGATGCCGCGCGTGTTCGTCAGGTTCAGCCAGCCCGCTCCGTCGAAACCGTCCCGCAGGTCCTCCCACGGGTTGTGGATGACGTTGACGGCGGGCGCGTTGCCGTTCAGGCCGTGGCGGCCCTGGACCTTCTCCAGCAGGTAGCGGGCGGGGTTGCGCGGCATGGGGCCGTAGTAGTCGTTCGAGCCGAAGACGTACGCGCCCGGGAACTCCATCAGGGGGCCGAGGGCGTCCAGGGTCTCCGGGATGCCCTCCGTGTCGGAGAGGTTGTCGCCCGTGTTGATCACGAAGTCGGGGCGCAGGCCGGCCAGCGAGCGCAGCCAGCGCTGCTTCTTGCGCTGGCCGCCGACCATGTGGATGTCGGAGACCTGCAGCACGCGCAGGGGGCGCATTCCGGAGGGGAGGACGGGGACCGTCACCCTTCGGAGGCGGAAGGAGCGGGCTTCGAAACCCGCCGCGTACACCAGACCGGCGGCGCCAGCCGCCGCGATGGACAGAGGTACTCCGTATCGCGCGCGCATGCCTCCATCGTGTCAGACCCGTTGGGCCCGGCTGACATCCCGTCGGGCGTCGCCCCTGAAATGACGGGCGTCGGGCCTGCCGCACCTGCGACAATCACACACATGACCACGCTCAAGTCGAAGCTGCAGGAAGACCTCAACGCCGCGATCAAGGGGCGCGACGAGCTCCGCTCCTCGACGCTCCGGCTGACGCTCGCCGCGATCACCAAGGAGGAGGTCGCGGGCAAGGAGAAGCGCGAGCTCTCCGACGACGAGGTGCAGAAGGTGATCACCCGTGAGGCGAAGAAGCGCCGCGAGGCGGCCGAGGCCTTCGCGCAGGGTGGTCGCGCCGAGTCCGCCGAGCGGGAGAAGGCGGAGGGCGAGGTGCTCGCCGAGTACCTGCCGAAGCAGCTCAGCGACGAGGAGCTGAACGACATCGTCGCCCAGGCCGTCGAGGAGGCGAAGGCGGCGGGCGCCGAGGGGCCGCGGGCCATGGGCGCCGTCATGAAGATCGTGAACCCGAAGGTGGCGGGACTGGCGGAGGGCGGCCGCGTCGCCGCGCTCGTGAAGAAGCTGCTCGCCGGCTGAGCCCGGTCCCGCTGAGCCCAGCCCCCAAGGCCGCCCCAGGGCGTCGTACGAACGAAACGGCCCCTGCTTCTCGTACCCCGCACATTGCGGTACGAGAAGCAGGGGCCGTCCCTTGTGTGTGGAGCCCGCGCTCAGCCCCGGCCGCCCCCGTTCCCGTTTCCGTTGCTGTTCCCCTGGAACAGGTTGCCGAAGTTCGTCGAGGTGTCGCCGCCGGTCGAGGAGGAGCCGCCGTCGGACGTGCCGCCGTCGGTGAGGCCGCCGATGAAGCCGTCGTCGTTCCCGTTGTTGTTGTCGTCCCCGTCGTCGTTGTCGTCGTCCCGGTCCTTGTTGCTGCTCGGGATGTAGACGAGGTTGAAGTTCGGGGCGTCCTTGCCCTCCAGGGCGCCGTTCATCGCGTCGCGCCAGATCGGGCCGGGGGTGTCACCGCCGTAGACCTGGGAGTGGTAGACGCCGCCGATGTAGATGTTGGTCATCTGGACCTTCTGGGTGGCGCTGCCGACCCAGACCGCGCCCGAGAGGTTCGGGGTGTAGCCGACGAACCAGGCGTTCTTGCGGGAGTCCGTCGTACCGGTCTTACCGGCGTTGGCGCGGCCGGAGAGGCCGGCCTGCTGGCCCGTACCGGAGTCGATCACGCCGCTGAGCAGGGTGTTGATGGTGTCCGCGGTCTTCTCGCTCATCGCCCGCGAGCAGGTCGACTTCGGGACCTCCAGCGACTTCTTCTTGCCGTTGGCGGTCTGCGTGATCGACTCGATGGCGACCGGGGTGCAGTACATGCCCCGGCTGGCGAAGGCCGCGTACGCGCTCGCCATGGTGAGAGGGGAGAGACCGGTCGAACCGAGGGTCATCGAGGACGGCACCTCGGGGACCTTGTCGCCGTTGCCCTGGACCACGCCGAGCGAGTCGGTCATCTTCACCACGGGGCACATGCCGATGTCCTCGAGCATCTGCACGAAGTAGGTGTTGACCGACTTCGCCATGGCGGTCTGCAGGTCGTACGGGCCCTTCTCGGACTCGCTCTCGTTCTCCAGCTTGTAGTTGCCGTCGTTCTGCCAGGGCTTGCCGCTGCAGGTCTGGACCGTGGCCGGGTACTGCATCTCGTACGGCGCCGCGTACGTCTGGTTGGCCGGGCGGCCCTCCTCGATCGCGGCCGCGGCCACGAACGGCTTGAACGTCGAACCCGTCGGGAAGCCGAAGTTCGAGCCGCCCATGGAGGCGTTCACCGAGTAGTTGTACTCGGTCTCGTTCTTGCCGTAGCCGTACGGCTTGGACTGGCCCATTCCGAGGATCTTGCCGGTGCCGGGCTCGACGAGCGTGGCGGCGGCGGCGACCTTGTCCGACTTGTAGACGTGGTCCTTCAGGCTGTCCTGCACGGACTTCTGGGCCTGCGGGTCGAGCGTGGTCCGGATCGTCAGACCGCCCTGGTTCCAGAGCTTGGCCCGCGCCTCCTTCGTCTTGCCGAAGACCGGGTCGCTAAGGAAGACCCGCTCGACGTACTTGCAGAAGAAGCTGGCGCCCCGGACGGCGGTGATGCAGCCGTTCTTCGGTTGGGTGACCTTCAGGCCCAGCGGGGCCTTCTGCGCCTTGGCGGCCTCGGCCTCCGAGATGTCGCCGACCTCGGCCATGCGCTGCAGGACGGTGTTACGGCGCTTGGTGGCCTCGGTCTCGTCGTTGACCGGGTCGTAGCGGCTCGGGGACTGGACGATGCCGGCCAGCAGGGCCGCCTGGGGGAGGGTGAGGTCCTTGGCGTGCGTGGAGAAGTAGCGCTGGGAGGCCGCCTCGACGCCGTAGGCCTGCTCGCCGAAGAACGTGATGTTCAGGTAGTTCTCGAGGATCTTCTTCTTGCCGAGCTCCTCCTCCACCTGGATCGCGTACTTCAGCTCCTTGATCTTGCGGCCGATGGTCTGCTGGGTGGCCTGCGCGACCTTCGTCGGGTCGTCGCCGGCCTCCTCGATGAAGACGTTCTTCACGTACTGCTGGGTGAGCGTCGAGGCGCCCTCGGCGACCCCGCTGCTCTGCACGTTCTTGTTGAGCGCGCGCAGGACGCCCTTCAGGTCGATCGCGCCGTGCTGGTAGAAGCGTGAGTCCTCGATCGCGACGATCGCCTTCTGCATGTACGGCGAGATGTCCTTGAGGTCGACCACCGTGCGGTCACGGGAGTAGACCGTGGCGATCTGGGAGCCCTTGGCGTCCAGGATCGTGGTGCGCTGGCTCAGCGGCGGTGTCTTCAGGTTGGCCGGGAGTTCGTCGAACGACTCGACCGACCCCTTGGCTGCCAGGCCCAGCGCGCCGAACGCGGGCAGCGCGATGCCCGCCAGCACGGCTCCGGAGAGCACACTGACACCGAGGAACTTGGCGGCCTGCTGCGTGGCGGACAGACCACCGCCCGAGCGCTTGTTTGGCATGAGGGCAGCCTACGTTCTCATTCGCCGGACACGCGTATATGCCTTGGCCTAAGCTGCTCTCAACTGTCACAGCAGTAGGGCCACGTATCAATACGTCCGGCGACCCCGAATCGTTCCGGAGGTTCCCCAACTTTTTTGGTGGGGGCGTGCCCGAATCCGCCTTGTGTGTCATCCGGCGCCCGTTGTGACCCAGGAGAACTGTCCCGTTTGCCGGGAAACTCATGTATGTCGCAGGCTCACTCCCCCGGGTGATCTGCCGCTTACCCATAGTCCGTTCGGGCCATTCAAGATTGGGCCCGAAGGGGGTGTTGCGCTGTGCCCACCTTCCGTAACGTCCTCAACTGGCGGCGGTGAATATGCCGCTGCCGCCGTGGGGGAGCCTCGATTCGGGAGAGGACGGCGCCGGTATGGGCTGGGTTACCGACTGGAGTGCGCAGGCCGCCTGCCGCACTACCGATCCGGATGAACTGTTCGTTCAGGGAGCAGCGCAGAACAGGGCCAAGGCGGTGTGCACCGGATGCCCGGTACGCACCGAATGTCTGGCCGACGCGCTCGACAACCGCGTCGAGTTCGGCGTGTGGGGAGGCATGACGGAGCGCGAGCGCCGCGCCCTGCTGCGCAGGCGGCCGACCGTCACCTCGTGGCGCCGGCTGCTGGAGACCGCACGCTCTGAGTACGAGCGCGGCGCGGGCATCGTGTCGCTCGACGACGACGAGATGTACGAGAACTACGCGGCGGTGAGCTGAGGAGACCCTTCCGCTCGGACCCCTCACCGCTCAGAGGGCCCACGCGACTTCGGGGACCGTCTCCACACAGGGGACCGGCACCCGGGTGAACCGCCCGCGGTTCAGGGGGCGCTGCCGTTCAGAGGACCGTTCGGCTCGAGTCGCTCGCTCGGTCGGCGAGTGCTGGTCAGTTGTCGGCAGTCTCGGGCAACTCCGGTCGATTGGCCGCGAGCCGACTGCCGATGTCCCGCAGTCCCGCGAGGTCGTGTACGTCGCCGGGCAGCGCCGCCACTTCGGCCACCGCCACCTCCGGGTGGAGCGCGGTGAAGCGGTCACGCGTGCGCTGCTCCCGGGAGAGCAGATGCATCCGCTCGGCGTGCAGCCGTAGCAGGCCTGCGGTCAGCTGATCGGCGCTGGGGGAGCCGGACCCGGGTTCGGTTGCTGGAGGTTCTGAACTGCCGTACGTGTCGGGAGAGTTACGAAGACCAGCTTTCCCGCCGTCCTGATCCACAATGCGGGGCTCTTCAAGATTTTCCGCCGCGGGGGAATCGGCAGCGGTGCCAGAGGGGCCGTCGGCGCTCGCGTCGCCGCCGACGTCGGCCAGGTCGAGGTTCTCCGCGGCCGCCAGTGCCCGCTCGGCGGACAGCTGGGCCGCGCCGCTGCCATGGACCCGGTTGAGCACCAGACCGGCCAGCGGCATGCGCTCGGCGGCCAGCCGCTCCACGAAGTACGCGGCCTCCCGCAGCGCGTCCCGCTCGGGGGCCGCCACCACCAGGAACGCCGTCCCGGGCGCCTGGAGCAGCTTGTACGTGGCGTCCGCGCGCGTACGGAACCCGCCGAACATCGAGTCCATCGCCGCCACGAACGTCTGCACGTCCTTCAGCAACTGCCCGCCCAGCAGCTTGCCTAGCGCGCCGGTCATCATCGACATCCCGACGTTCAGAAACATCATCCCCGCCCGGCCGCCGACCTTCGCCGGCGCCAGCAGCACACGGATCAGCTTGCCGTCGAGGAACGAACCGAGCCGCTTCGGCGCGTCCAGGAAGTCCAGCGCGGAGCGGGACGGGGGCGTGTCGACGACGATCAGGTCCCACTCGTCCCGGGCGCGCAACTGCCCCAGCTTCTCCATCGCCATGTACTCCTGCGTGCCGGCGAAACCGGCGGAGAGCGACTGGTAGAAGGGGTTCGACAGGATCGCGGCCGCCCGCTCCGGATCCGCGTGCGCCTCGACGATCTCGTCGAACGTGCGCTTCATGTCGAGCATCATCGCGTGCAACTCGCCGTCGCCCTCCACGCCCTTGACCCGGCGTGGAGTGTTGTCGAGCGAGTCGATGCCCATGGACTGGGCGAGCCGGCGCGCCGGGTCGATGGTGAGCACCACCACCTTGCGGCCCCGCTCGGCCGCCCTGAGGCCCAGCGCCGCCGCCGTCGTCGTCTTGCCGACCCCGCCCGAACCGCAGCACACCACGATCCGGGTCGCCGGGTCGTCCAGCAGCGGGTCGAGATCGAGCACGGGCGCGGGGGAGAGCCGGTGCTGCGCCTGGCCCTGGTCCCGACTCATACGGTCCCTCTCATGCGATCTGCTGCTCGCGCAGCTCGGTGGCGAGTTCGTACAGGCCCGCCAGGTCCATTCCCTCGGCGAGCAGCGGCAGTTCGTGCAGCGGCAGGCCCAGCTCGCCCAGGACCGCGCGCTGCTCCTGCTCCAGCGCGTGCCGCTCGGCGTACTCCTCGGCCTGCTGCAGGAGCGGGTCCACCAGGCGCTCGGCGTGTCCGCCGCGCCGTGCCCCGCCCAGCCCGGCCGCGGACAGTGACCGCGCAATGGAGGAACGTGTCACGGTTCGTCCGAGTTCCAGCCCTTCCGCGTCCAACACCTCGGGCCGCACCATGTTGACGATGACCCGGCCCACCGGCAGCTTCGCCGCCCGCAGTTCCGCGATGCCGTCCGCGGTCTCCTGGACCGGCATCTCCTCGAGCAGCGTCACCAGGTGCACGGCCGTCTCCGGCGACTTCAGCACCCGCATCACGGCCTGCGCCTGATTGTGTATCGGGCCGATCTTGGCCAGTCCCGCGACCTCGTCGTTGACGTTCAGGAAGCGGGTGACCCGACCCGTGGGCGGGGCGTCCATGACGACGTAGTCGTAGACGAACCGTCCGCTCTTGTCCTTGCGCCGGACCGCCTCGCACGCTTTGCCGGTGAGGAGGACGTCCCTCAGACCGGGTGCGATGGTGGTGGCGAAGTCGATGGCGCCCAGCTTCTTCAGGGCCCGTCCGGCGCCCCCCAGTTTGTAGAACATCTGGAGGTAGTCCAGAAGGGCCAGTTCGGGATCGATGGCGAGGGCGTACACCTCACCACCGCCCGGCGCGACGGCGATCTTGCGTTCCTCATAGGGCAACGCCTCCGTCTCGAAGAGCTGCGCGATGCCCTGCCGGCCCTCCACCTCGACGAGAAGCGTCCGCTTCCCTGCCGTGGCGAGGGCCAGCGCGAGGGCGGCGGCGACCGTCGTCTTTCCGGTCCCGCCCTTGCCGCTGACGACCTGGAGCCTGCTCACGTCTTCGAGCGTAACCAGTCCGTGCCCGAGCCAATCGGGAGGCTGTGGACAACGGGGAGCGGTATCGGCCACATGGCCTGTGGACAACCGGACGGGAACCGGCCACCTGGCCTGTGCGGGAGCCCCCCGGACGACAGCGGATACAGTCGCCCCATGACCAAGTGGGAATACGCAACCGTGCCGCTGCTCGTCCATGCCACGAAGCAGATTCTGGACACCTGGGGCGAGGACGGCTGGGAGCTCGTCCAGGTCGTGCCCGGGCCGAACAACCCCGAGCAGCTGGTGGCCTACCTGAAGCGAGAGAAGGCGTGAGCGCGGTCGAGGCTCGCCTCGCCGAGCTGGGCCTGACCCTGCCGGCCGTGGTGCCGCCCCTCGCGGCCTACCAGCCCGCCGTGCAGTCGGGGCCGTACGTGTTCACCTCCGGCCAGCTGCCCATGGTGGACGGCAAGCTGCCGGTCACCGGCAAGGTCGGCGCCGAGGTCACCCCCGAGGAGGCCAAGGAGCTGGCCCGCACGTGCGCACTGAACGCCCTGGCCGCCGTGAAGTCGGTCGCGGGCGATCTGGACCGCATCGCGCGTGTGGTGAAGGTCGTCGGCTTCGTGGCCTCGGCTTCCGACTTCACCGGCCAGCCCGCTGTCCTCAACGGCGCGAGCGAGCTGCTCGGCGAGGTCCTCGGCGACAAGGGCGTGCACGCGCGCAGCGCGGTCGGTGTCGCGGTGCTGCCGCTGGACTCCCCGGTCGAGGTCGAGATCCAGGTCGAGCTCGTTCCGTAGGGCCGTCACAGCCGTCACAGCCGTCACGACCGGCACGGTCGTCAATGGGCCGCCGTCACCCCGTGCGGGAGCAGTCGGGGGTGCCCTGACCTCGGGCACCTCTCGAACATTCACCCACCAGGAGATAGCCTCGCGCCCATGGCGAATGGGCAGTGGTTTCCCTCGGACTGGCCGGAACGCATCCGCGCGCTGGCGGACGGGACGCTCACGCCCGTCACGCCCAGGCGCGCGGCCACCGTCATGCTCGTGAAGGACGGTCCGGCCGGCACCTTCGTCCACATGCTGCGCAGACGCGCCTCCATGGCCTTCGCCGGAGGCGCGTACGCCTACCCCGGCGGCGGGGTCGACCCGCGCGACGACGAGCGCCCGGTGCGCTGGGCGGGCCCCACGCGCGCGTGGTGGGCCGAGCGGCTCGGCGTCGACGAGGCGGTGGCGCAGGCGATCGTCTGCGCGGCCGTACGGGAGACGTACGAGGAGGCAGGCGTCCTGCTCGCGGGGCCGGACCCCGATGCGGTCGTCGGCGACACGACCGGCGCCGACTGGGAGGCGGACCGCGCGGCCGTGGCCGCCCGTGAGCTGTCCTTCGCGGAGTTCCTGGACCGCCGCGGGCTGGTCCTGCGCTCCGACCTGCTCGGCGCCTGGACCCGCTGGATCACCCCGGAGTTCGAGTCCCGCCGCTACGACACCTGGTTCTTCGTGGCCGCCCTTCCCGAGGGCCAGCGCACCCGCAACGCCTCCACGGAGGCGGACCGCACGGTGTGGATCCGCCCGCGGGAGGCCGCCTCCGGGTACGACAAGGGCGAGCTGATGATGATGCCGCCCACGATCGCGACCCTGCGTCAGCTGACCCCGTACGCCACCGCCGCCGAGGCGCTCGCCGCCGCCCCCGGCCGCGATCTGACCCCCGTCCTGGCCGAGGCCCGTCTCACGGACGACGAGATCGTCCTGACCTGGCCGGGCCACGGCGAGTTCACCAAGCACATCCCGATCGCCGCCGGTGGAGGCCCCGCATGACCGACGCAGCAGCCCTCCCCGGCCAGCCCCGCGGCGGCGTCCTGACCGGACCGGCCACCCCGCGCGCGGTCAACGTCCTCGCGCCCAACGCCTCCGCGATGACCCTGGACGGCACCAACACCTGGATCGTCTCCGAACCCGGCTCCGAGCTGGCGGTCGTGATCGACCCGGGCCCGCTGGACGACGGCCATCTGCGGGCCGTCGTCGACACCGCCGAGCAGGCCGGCAAGCGCGTCGCCCTGACCCTGCTGACCCACGGCCACCCGGACCACGCCGAGGGCGCCGTCCGCTTCGCCGAACTGACCGGCACGCGCGTGCGTGCCCTGGATCCGGCGCTGAGGCTGGGCGACGAGGGACTGGGCGCCGGTGACGTGATCACGCTGGACGGCCTGGAGCTGCGGGTGGTGCCGACGCCCGGCCACACCGCCGACTCGCTCTGCTTCCACCTCCCGGCCGACGGGGCCGTCCTGACCGGCGACACGATCCTGGGCCGCGGCACGACGGTCGTGGCGCACCCCGACGGTCGTCTGGGCGACTATCTGGACTCCCTGCGGCGCCTGAGGTCCCTCACGGTCGACGACGGCGTCCACACGGTCCTGCCGGGCCACGGCCCCGTCCTGGAGGACGCCCAGGGCGCCGTCGAGTTCTACCTCGCCCACCGCGCCCACCGCCTCGCCCAGGTCGAGACGGCCGTCGAGGACGGCTTCCGCACCGCCGCCGACGTCGTCACCCACGTGTACGCCGACGTCGACCGCTCCCTGTGGCCGGCGGCGGAACTCTCCGTACGGGCGCAGATGGAGTACCTGGAGGAGCACGGGCTCATCTAGGGCCTGGCGCTATGCACCGTCCTCGGGTCTGGGGGCTTTGACGCCGTGCACGCGCGCGTACTCGGCCGCGAGCCACGGGCCGAGGTCGTCGACGTACGACGTGAGGACGGCCGCGTCCCCCGTCGGCTCGTAGCCGTGGGTCGCCGCCGCGCGCACCTGGCCGGCCCGCTCGGGGTAGTGGATCGCGAACGCCTCGGCCATTTCGTGCAGATCGCTGGTCCAGCCGTTCCAGCGGGGCATGACCAGGGTGAACGCGGTGCGCACGAGGCGGCGTGACATGACTCGGACAAGGGGCCGAAGGGCCTCCTCCGTATCGGCCGTCTCCGCGATCCGCGCACGCCAGCGAGGCAGCACCAGGGCCAGGTCGCCGTTCGTCTCGCGCGCGAGGAGCGAGTCGGGGCGGTAGCGGGGCAGGTACTCGGCGAGGTCCTCGCCGAGGAGCGGGGTGCACAGACAGGCGACGAAGAACCCCAGGTCGTACCGCTCCAGGTCGCTCAGAACGCGTGTGCGATCGGAGAGCAGCACTCCACCGCCGTCGATCTGTGGGAACCCCTGGTCGAGGGCCTCGAGCAGCCCCTGCCCGCCGGACCGGTCGGCCTCGGTCGGCTCGTCGTACAGGACGACCAGCACGTCCAGATCGCTGCGCCCCACGCGCGCGGTGCCGCGCGGAATCGACCCATAGAGGTACGCGCTGTGCAGCCGCGTGCCGAAGAGATCGAGGATCCCGTCCCGGGCGGCCGCGACGACCGGCCGGAAGTCCTGTGGCACGCGCGCGAGGGAGCCCTCACGGGCGATGTAGCCCTGAGGGTCGAGCCCTCGCGGGGGAACCGTTTCAGCCATGGGGCCACTGTGCCCGGAGCGGGGTTGGGGGCGGCAGCCCCCGTTGCCCGCTCCCGCTGCCCTTACCGCGACCGCTTGGCGAGCCGCTCCACGTCCAGCAGGATGACCGCCCGCGCCTCCAGGCGCAGCCACCCGCGCTGGGCGAAGTCGGCGAGCGCCTTGTTGACCGTCTCGCGCGAGGCGCCGACGAGCTGGGCCAGCTCCTCCTGCGTGAGGTCGTGGACGACGTGGATGCCCTCCTCGGACTGCACGCCGAAGCGGCGGGAGAGGTCCAGCAGGGCGCGCGCCACGCGGCCGGGGACGTCCGAGAAGACCAGGTCGGACATGGCGTCGTTGGTCTTGCGCAGACGCCGGGCGACGGCGCGCAGCAGCGCGGCGGCCACCTCGGGGCGTGCGTTCAGCCAGGGCTGGAGGTCGCCGTGGCCGAGGCCGAGCAGCTTGACCTCGGTGAGGGCGGTCGCCGTCGCCGTACGCGGGCCCGGGTCGAAGAGCGACAGCTCGCCGATCAGCTCACCGGGGCCGACCACGGCCAGCATGTTCTCGCGGCCGTCGGGGGACGTGCGGTGGAGCTTGACCTTGCCCTCGGTGACGACATACAGCCGGTCGCCCGGGTCGCCCTCGTGGAACAGGGAGTCGCCACGGGCGAGCGTCACCTCACTCATGGAGGCGCGCAGCTCCGCGGCCTGCTCGTCGTCGAGAGCCGCGAAGAGCGGGTTGCGCCGCAGAACGTCGTCCACGAGTTCTCTCCTTGTCGACCTGCTCAGGGGATCTTGTCCCCCGCTTACCAGGGGACCTGGTTCCCCATTTTGCCGGACGGTCCAAACAGTGTGATCTGTCACAAGGATGCCGCACACATGTCCCGAGGTAAGCGGCAGGGGTCCAATTGGGGGCCGATCTTCGGGGTCCGGGGCGGATGTCGGTGCCGGGCTTTAGGCTGGCCGGGTGTCCAAAACGCCGGTGAGAGCACAGGCCAAGGGGGCTGGGCGGGTGGTTGTACGTCGCGATTCCGCTGTGGGCGAACAAGAGTCCGGCGAGGGTAGGAAAACGGAAGAAATGGCAAAAAAGGCCACTGCTCGCAAATCGGCCGCAAAGCCGGCTGTGAAACCCGTGACGGTAGGGAAAGCGGCTGCCGCAGCCGGGAAAGCGGCTGCCGCGGCCGGGAAGCCCGTTACCCCGGCCGGGAAGCCCGAGTCGCGGACCGCGCTCGTCCGCCGTGCCCGCCGTATCAACCGCGAGCTCGCCGAGGTCTACCCCTACGCCCACCCCGAGCTGGACTTCGTGAACCCCTTCCAGCTCCTGGTCGCCACGGTCCTGTCCGCCCAGACCACCGACCTCAGGGTCAACCAGACGACCCCCGGCCTCTTCGCCAAGTACCCCACCCCCGAGGACCTGGCCGCGGCCAACCCGGAGGAGGTCGAGGAGATCCTCCGCCCCTGCGGGTTCTTCCGCGCCAAGACCAGATCGGTCATAGGACTCTCCAAGGGCCTGGTGGAGCAGTTCGACGGCGAGGTCCCCGGCCGTCTGGAGGACCTGGTCAAGCTGCCCGGCGTGGGCCGCAAGACCGCCTTCGTCGTCCTGGGCAACGCCTTCGGGCGCCCGGGCATCACCGTGGACACCCACTTCCAGCGGCTCGTACGGCGCTGGCAGTGGACCGAGGAGACCGACCCCGACAGGATCGAGGCGGCGATCGGCGCGCTGTTCCCGAAGAGCGACTGGACGGACCTCTCCCATCACGTCATCTGGCACGGCCGCCGCATCTGCCACGCCCGCAAGCCCGCCTGCGGCGCCTGCCCCATCGCCCCGCTCTGCCCGGCGTACGGCGAGGGCGAGACGGACCCCGAGAAGGCGAAGAAGCTCCTGAAATACGAGAAGGGCGGCTTCCCCGGCCAGCGGCTGAACCCGCCGCAGGCCTACCTCGACGCGGGCGGCCGGCCGGCTCCGCCGCTGGGGACCGGGGCCGGATGAGCGGGCGGCGACGCAGGCACGGCCGACGGGCGACCGAGGCCCGTCCGGCGGAACGATCTACGGGTCCTCGCGCGTTGGACCCGGCAGAACGGGGGGTGGTGCGGTGATGGCACGGGCGAGTGGCACAGCTAGCGACAGCGACACGGCGAGTGACGCGGCTGGGGGTACGGCCCGGGATGCGGCCGGGGATGTGGCAGGTGCCAGGGCGGGCGGCACCCCCGGCACCGCGGTGCCGCTGCGCAAGCAGGGGCTGCCCGGCTGGCTGGACCCGGTCGTGCATGCCGTGGAGACGGTCCAGCCGCGCCAGCTCAGCCGCTTCCTGCCGCCGGAGGACGGCGCGGGACGACCGTCGGCGGTCCTCGTCCTGTTCGGCGAGGGCGAGCGGGGCCCCGAGCTGCTGCTGATGGAGCGGGCCGGCTCCCTGCGCTCGCACGCGGGACAGCCCTCCTTCCCCGGCGGCGCCCTCGATCCCGAGGACGGCGATCCGCAGGGCGACGGACCCCTGCGGGCCGCGCTGCGCGAGGCCGAGGAGGAGACCGGACTCGACCCCTCGGGCGTCCAGCTCTTCGGTGTCCTGCCCAGGCTGTACATCCCGGTCAGCGGTTTCGTCGTGTCGCCCGTCCTGGGCTGGTGGCGCGAGCCGAGCCCGGTGGGGGTCGTCGACCCGAACGAGACGGCCAGGGTCTTCACGGTCCCCGTGGCCGATCTCACGGACCCGGCCAACCGCGCGACCACCGTCCACCCGAGCGGCCACCGAGGTCCGGCATTCCTGGTCGAATCGGCCCTCGTCTGGGGCTTCACGGCCGGGATCATCGACCGACTGCTCCACTTCGCGGGCTGGGAGCGGCCCTGGGACAGGGAGAAGCAGGTCCCGCTCGACTGGCGGTCATGACAGGGTGAACCCCGTGAACGTGCTGGACATCTTGTTGCTGGTCGCGGCCGTCTGGTTCGCGGTGGTCGGCTTCCGCCAGGGCTTCGTCGTCGGCATCCTGTCGGTGATCGGCTTCCTGGGCGGCGGCCTGGTCGCCGTCTACCTGCTGCCGCTGATCTGGGACTGGCTCACCGACAACGCCGAGGTCAGCACCACGGCCGCCGTCGTCGCCGTGGTCGTCGTGATCGTCTGCGCCTCGGTCGGACAGGCCCTGACCACCCATCTCGGCAACAAACTGCGCCGGTACATCACCTGGTCCCCGGCCCGCGCCCTGGACGCCACGGGCGGCGCCCTGGTGAACGTCGTCGCGATGCTGCTGGTGGCCTGGCTGATCGGCTCGGCCCTGGCCGGCACCACACTGCCCACCCTCGGCAAGGAGGTCCGTAGCTCCACGGTTCTTCACGGGGTGTCCCGGGCACTGCCCGACCAGGCCGACACCTGGTTCGCCAACTTCTCCAACGTCCTCACGCAGAACGGCTTCCCGGAGGTCTTCAGCCCGTTCGCCAACGAGCCGATCACCGACGTCCAGCCGCCCGACCCGGCCCTGGCGGGCAGCCCCGTCGCCACGCGCGCGCAGCGCTCCATCGTCAAGGTGATGGGCACCGCCGAGAGCTGCGGCAAGGTCCTGGAGGGCACCGGCTTCGTCTTCGGCGAGCGCCGCGTCATGACCAACGCGCATGTCGTGGGCGGCGTCGACGAGCCGACCGTGGAGATCGGCGGTGAGGGCCGCAAGTACGACGCGACGGTCGTGCTGTACGACTGGAAGCGCGACATCGCCGTGCTCGACGTACCGGACCTTGACGCGCCCGTGCTGAAGTTCACCACCGACGACGCGACCACCGGCGCCGACGCGATCGTCGCCGGCTTCCCGGAGAACGGGGCGTACGACGTCCGTGCCGCGCGCGTGCGCGGCCGCATCAAGGCCAACGGCCCGGACATCTACCACCGCGGCACCGTGCGCCGTGATGTGTACTCGCTCTACACGACCGTCCGCCAGGGCAACTCCGGCGGCCCGCTGCTCACCCCCGACGGCCGGGTGTACGGCGTGGTCTTCGCGAAGTCGCTCGACGACGCCTCCACCGGGTACGCGCTCACCGCCGACGAGATCCAGCAGGACATCCTCGACGGACGCAGCGCCGGACAGCAGGTGGACAGCGACAGCTGCGCCCTCTAGGGCCTCAAACGGGGCGGGAGCCCTTCAGGAGGGGGCGGGCGCGGGAGTCCGGCCGGGCGACACGGTCGTGGGCGTCAGCCTCGCGGGTGACGCAGGCGTACCGAGACCCAGCGGGCCCGGCGGCGCAGGATGCGCGGAATGCCCACCCGGAGGTCGGAGCCCGTCAGCTGCGGGTCGCTGCCTCGTTGGTGGGGGCTCAGGCCAGCGGCCGAGCGGCGGTTGCGTGCTGCGTCACTGTAGTCGTGCGTCCAGCCCATACCCCGACGTCTGCCCCCGCCCCAAGGTCGATAACCGCCCCGAGGCCTGCCAATTGGCCTATGCGTCGGGCAATTGGCCGCTTGTCGTACAGGCGTTTCATGCGTCGTTCCGCACGGCACGCCGACGGCACACCGTACGCCGCTCCGTATCGCGCTCGTACGGCGCTTCGCGCAGCCCGCAGGCCCGGGCACCGGGTGCGATCGACCGGTCACCGATCGGGTTCGGGGTCCTTCAGCCAATTGACCAGTTCGGTGGAGAAAGCGACCGGATCCTCCTCGTGCGGGAAGTGGCCCAGCCCGTCGAACAGCCGCCAGCGGTACGGCGCCTCGACGTACTCGCCGGATCCCGCCGCGCTGCGGGTGCGCATCACCGGGTCGAGGGACCCGTGCAGGTGGAGCGTGGGGACGCGCACGGGCCGCTTCATGCGCCGGTAGAACTGGACACCGTCCGGCCGGGCCATCGAGCGCACCAGCCACCGGTACGGCTCGACCGAGCAGTGCGCGGTGGAGGGGATGCACATCGCGCGCCGGTACGTCTCCAGCGTCTCGTCCTCCGGCGGCCGCGGCCCGGACCACTCCCGGATCAGCCGGGCCACCAGTTCCCCGTCGTCGGCGGTGAGCTGCCGCTCGGGGATCCACGGGCGCTGGAACCCCCAGATGTGGGAGCTCGCGGTCGACTGCCGGACGTCGGCGAGCATCGCCGAACGCCAGCGCCTCGGGTGCGGCATCGAGGCCACCGCGAGCCGCCGGACCAGCTTGGGGCGCATCACGGCCGCCGTCCACGCCAGATAGCCGCCCAGATCATGGCCGACGAGCGCGGCGTCCGGCTCGCCGAGGGAGCGGATCACGCCGGTGATGTCGAGGGCGAGGTTGGCCGGGTCGTAGCCCCGGGGCGTACGGTCGCTGCCGCCCACGCCCCGCAGGTCCATGGCGACGGCCCGGAAGCCCGCGTCGGCGAGCGCGCCGAGCTGGTGCCGCCAGGTCCACCAGAACTGCGGGAAGCCGTGGACCAGCATGACCAGCGGCCCGTCGCCGGCCTCCGCGATGTGGAAGCGGGCGCCGTTCGCGGCCACCTCGCGATGGGTCACCTTGGTGCCGTCGGCGTAGTCCGGCCGTACGACCGAGGTGGGTTGCGCCGAAGGGGTGGCGGGGTCCGTCATGACGTCGAGCGTGCCACAGCCTCGATGGCCTCCGGGACCCGGTCCTGCGACAGCTCCGGCCGCGGGTGCGGCTTGGCGTTCTGCAGGACGCCCGCGCTCTCCTTCATCGAGGCGGCCACCTTCTGCGGGCCCTGGCTCTTCTTGGCCTTCTTCGCGAAGGCCACGCCGATCAGCACCAGGACGAGCGCGACGAGCACGTTCGCCGCGAAGGACAGCAGGAAGCAGATCGCGAGATTCCAGTCGCTCCAGGTCCGAATGCCGTACGCCAGCGCGAAGTTCAGCATCGGCAGGGAGAACACCAGGACCGCGCCGGCCACCGTGAACGCCCCGCCGCTCGCCGCGCCGCGCTTGACGTCCTGCTTGAGCTGCGCCTTCGCCAGCGCGATCTCGTCGTGCACCAGCGCCGACATCTCGGTCGTCGCCGAGGCGAACAGCTGGCCGATGCTGGCTTCGGCGCCGACCGGGCTGCCGTCGGGTGCGCTCATCGCGGTCTCCCTCTTCTGCTGCTCTGTGTTGCTGGTCCGTCTGACTGGTTCGTCCGACTGGTTCGTCCGACTGGTCTGTCGGATGGCGTGTCCGACCGGCGTGTCCGACTTCGTTTGTACCGTCCCGTCAGATCATGCCGGACCGTCGCCGTCCTCGCCCGCCCCGCCCGGTACTTCGGCGGCCATGCGGGGCGCGGGACCCGACTCCACGGCCGTCTGCTCGCCGCCTTCCTCGCTCCTCTCGCGGGCGATCTCCGCGGCGACACGGCGGTGCTCGGCCGCCTTGCGGTCGTGGATCTCGGCCATCCGCAGGTGGTACGCCGGGTCGTCCTGCTCGTAGACGTCCGGGATGCCGTCGCTGTCCTCGTCGCGCTCCTCGGCCTCGTAGATCCGGCGGTAGCGGGCGTTGCGCAGCTTCAGCAGGACGGTCGCGAGCGTCGCCGCGATCAGTGAGCCTGTCAGCACGGCCGCTTTGACCTCGTCGGTCAGGGTCCGGTCGCCCTCGAAGGCCAGTTCGCCGATGAGCAGGGAGACCGTGAAGCCGATGCCGGCGAGCGTGGCGACGGCGAAGACGTCCGCCCAGGTCAGGTCCTCGCTGAGGGAGGCCCGGGTGAAGCGGGCGGTCAGCCAGGTCCCGCCGAAGATGCCGACCGTCTTGCCGACGACGAGCCCGAGGACGACGCCGAGCGTCTCCGGCCTGGTGAACACCTCGCCCAGCGCTCCGCCCGAGATCGTCACCCCCGCGCTGAACAGCGCGAACAGCGGCACGGCGAGGCCCGCGGAGAGGGGACGTACGAGGTGCTCGATGTGCTCGCCGGGGGAGTGCTCCTCGCCCTCGCGGGTGGTGCAGCGCAGCATGAGGCCCATGGCGACGCCGGCGATGGTCGCGTGGACGCCGCTGTTGTACATCAGCGCCCAGACCACCAGCGCGAGCGGCACGTACACGTACCAGCCGCGTACGCCCGTGCGCAGCAGTACCCAGAAGACGGCGAGGCCGACGATCGCGCCGCCCAGCGCGGCGAAGTGGATCGTGTCGGTGAAGAAGACCGCGATGATCAGGATCGCGAACAGGTCGTCGACGACGGCGAGGGTGAGCAGGAAGGCGCGCAGCGCGCTCGGCAGCGACGTACCGATGACGGCGAGCACGGCGAGCGCGAAGGCGATGTCGGTGGCGGTGGGCACGGCCCAGCCGCCCTCGTCGCCGCCTCCGGTGAGGCTGGTGAGGGTGTAGACGAGCGCCGGTACGGCCATTCCGCACAGCGCGGCAGCGACGGGCAGCGCGGCGGCGCGGGGGTCGCGCAGTTCACCGGCGACCAGTTCGCGCTTGAGTTCGATGCCGGCGACGAAGAAGAAGACCGCGAGGAGGCCGTCGGCCGCCCAGTGCTCGACCGACAGGTTCAGTCCCAGGGCCTCGGGGCCCAGGTGGAAATGGCTGACGGTCTCGTAGCTGCCGTGCAGCGCGGGGACGTTCGCCCAGACCAGTGCGGCCACGGCCGCGACGAGCAGCAGCACACCGCCGACGGTCTCGGTCCGCAGCGCGTCCGTGACGTAGGTCCGCTCGGGGAGGGAGAGCCGTCCGAAGACCTTGCGGGCGGTGGTGCGGGGCGCGGACACGGTGGAGACCTCCGGGCGGTGGGCATGGCGGAACGCATGCCGACCAGACTTCCCGGCGCACCTGTTTTGTTTAGCTTACCTAAGGTGCATGGGGTGCGGTCGGGGCCTGTGGTCAGGTGATCCCCACGATAGGTGCGAAACGGGCACCCGGCGCGGTCCTTCGCGTCGCCGGATGCCCGTTCCCCGAGGGTGCTCGGCTCGGAGCCGTACCTCAGTCCTCGCTGGGCGCCGCCGGGAGCTTCGCCTGGATGAGGTCCATGACCGTGGAGTCGGTCAGGGTGGTCACGTCGCCCAGCTGGCGGTTCTCGGCGATGTCCCGCAGCAGACGGCGCATGATCTTGCCGGAACGGGTCTTCGGCAGCTCCTGCACCGGCAGGATCCGCTTCGGCTTGGCGATCGGGCCGAGGGTCGCGCCGACGTGGTTGCGCAACTCGGTGACCAGGTCCTCGGATTCGGCCGCGGTCCCGCGCAGGATGACGAACGCGACGATCGCCTGCCCTGTCGTCTCGTCGGTCGCGCCGACCACCGCCGCCTCCGCGACGGACGGGTGCGACACGAGCGCCGACTCGACCTCGGTGGTCGAGATGTTGTGCCCGGAGACGAGCATGACGTCGTCGACCCGGCCCAGCAGCCAGATGTCCCCGTCGTCGTCCCTCTTCGCGCCGTCGCCCGCGAAGTACTTGCCGTCGAACCGCGACCAGTACGTGTCGAGGAAGCGCTGGTCGTCGCCCCAGATGGTGCGCAGCATCGACGGCCACGGCTCGGTCAGGACCAGATAGCCACCGCCGCCGTTCGACACCTCGCCCGCCTCGTCGTCGACGACGGTCGCGGAGATGCCCGGCAGCGGTCGCTGGGCCGAGCCCGGCTTGGTCTCGGTGACACCTGGCAGCGGCGAGATCATCATCGCGCCGGTCTCGGTCTGCCACCAGGTGTCCACGATCGGCGTCCGGTCGGCACCGATGTGCTTGCGGTACCAGATCCAGGCCTCGGGGTTGATGGGCTCACCGACCGAGCCGAGGACGCGCAGGGAGGACAGGTCGAACTTCGCGGGGATGTCGTCGCCCCACTTCATGAACGTACGGATCGCGGTCGGCGCCGTGTACAGGATCGTCACCCCGTACTTCTGCACGATCTCCCAGAAGCGGCCCTGGTGCGGGGTGTCCGGCGTGCCCTCGTACATCACCTGCGTCGCGCCGTTCGCCAGCGGCCCGTAGACGATGTACGAGTGCCCGGTGACCCAGCCGACGTCGGCCGTGCACCAGAACACGTCGGTCTCCGGCTTGAGGTCGAAGACCGCGTGGTGCGTGTACGCCGCCTGCGTGAGGTAGCCGCCGGAGGTGTGCAGGATGCCCTTCGGCTTGCCCGTCGTACCGGACGTGTAGAGGATGAACAGCGGCTGCTCGGCGCCGAACGCCTCGGGCGTGTGCTCGGCGGACTGCCGCTCGACGATCTCGTCCCACCACACGTCCCGGCCGGCGGCCCAGGCGACCTCCTGGCCGGTACGGCGGACCACCAGCACATGCTCGACGTTGTCGACCTTGCCGATCGCCTCGTCGACGGCCGGCTTGAGTGCGGACGGCTTGCCGCGCCGGTACCCGCCGTCGGCCGTGATGACGACCTTGGCGTCGGCGTCCTGGATCCGGGTCGCCAGCGCGTCCGCGCTGAACCCGCCGAAGACGACGGAGTGCGCGGCGCCGATCCGGGCGCACGCCAGCATCGCGACCGCCGTCTCCGGGATCATCGGCATGTAGACCGCGACCCGGTCGCCCTTGCGGACGCCCAGCTCCAGCAGCGCGTTGGCGGCCTTCGACACCTCGTCCTTGAGTTCGGCGTAGGTGAGGGCGCGGCTGTCGCCCGGCTCACCCTCGAAGTGGATCGCGACCCGGTCGCCGTGTCCGGCCTCCACATGCCGGTCGACGCAGTTGTACGCGACGTTGAGTTCGCCGTCCTCGAACCACTTCGCGAACGGCGGGTTCGACCAGTCCAGCGTCTGTGTCGGCTCCTTGGCCCAGGTCAGCCGACGGGCCTGCTCGGCCCAGAAGCCGAGCCTGTCAGCCTTGGCCTGTTCGTACGCCTCCGCCGTGACGTTGGCGTTCGCGGCCAGGTCGGCGGGCGGCGCGAACCTGCGCTCTTCCTTGAGCAGGTTGGCCAGGCTCTCGTTGCTCACGACATCTCCCTCTCGAAGGGTGTCCGTTGTGTCCCAGGCCACAGCTCATCAGAACCGGGGGGCCGGTGACAAGGGCCGACGGAAAATTGGTTTAGACCTGTTGGGTCTTGGTGTGTCGCCGGGTCACCCGTACCCACGGACCGGGGCCGGACGGAGTTCAGCCGGTGTAACGCCTTTCACACTCTTTGACCCACATGATCGAACAAATCGCTCCCGTCGCTCCCGGTGAGCAGATACGTCTGTGCCTCGCCGACGTGGAAGTACAGCCCGTGCAGCTCCAGCGTCCCGGCCCGCAGGGCGCGCGCCACCGACCCGTGCGCCCGCAGATGATCCAACTGCTGGAGCACGTTCGTCAGACAGAGCTGCTCGACCGCGTCCGCCGGCGCCCGCCCGGCCAGCCGGGCCCAGGGGCGGCTGTTGTCGGCCATCCGCTCCAGACTCGGCAGCCCGTGCCGCAGCCACCGCTTCAACGGGGTCTCCTCACCGCCGGGTTCGGAGCCGAGCAGCGCCTGCATGGCCCCGCATCCGGAGTGCCCGCACACGGTGATGGACCGCACGCTCAGCACGTCCACCGCGTACTCGATCGCCGCCCCCACCGAGTCGTCCCCGCTCTCCTCACCCGGCGGCGGCACCAGGTTGCCCACGTTCCGCACCACGAACAGGTCGCCCGGACCACTGGAGGTGATCATCGAGGTGACCAGCCGTGAGTCGGCGCAGGTGAGGAACAGCTGCGTCGGCTGCTGGCCCTCCCGGGCCAGCCGCGCCAGCTCCCCGCGCACCAGCGGCGCGGTGTTCCGCTGGAACGCGCTGATGCCGCGGACCAGTGGGTGGCTGCCGGAGTCGAGGGCGTCGGTGTCGGGGGCGTCCGGACCAGCGCCGTCGGAACCCCGGCGGCCGGCCCTCGCTCCCGCCGACCCGGCCGTTTCGCTCGGCTCATTCGGGTTCGTCGGCTTGTTCGGCTTGTTCGGTGCCTCGGAACCCTTGGCGCCTGCGGAGCGCGGGAGTTCGCACTGGTGGTTGCGCCAGGGGGTCCAGGGCCGGCAGCGGCAGTCGGTGTTGGTACCGGCGTGGGCCGGAGCCGCGGCTCCCGCGCCGAGTCTGCGGCCGGCCAGTTCGACGGTGCCGCCCTGTGCGGTGTGTGTCTTCTGCCAGTCCTGCAGGGCCTCGTAGGCCGCGTGGTCCATGAAGGAGCCGTCCAACTCGACCACGACAGGCGTGCCCTGGGGCACGAGGTGCAGGGCCCGGCTGAGCCGTGGCACCGCGAGGAACGTCAACTGGCCTCGTACATGGACGTGATGGACTCCTTCCTGCTCGTCGTGGGTGATGCGGGTGTGGGTGAGACGGTTGAGGGCGACGGCGACGGCCACCGCGATCCCCAGCGTCACGCCCTCCAGGACGCCGAGGAACACCACGCCGAGGGCGGTGACGGCGTACACCAGCACCTCTCGGTGGCGGGTCACCGTGCGGATGTGGTGCAGGGACACCATCTGGATGCCGACGGCCATCACCAGGGCGGCGAGCGAGGCGAGCGGGATGAGCTCCAGGATCGGGACCATCAGCAGCGCGGCGATCACTACGAGAACGCCTTGGAGCACCGTGGAGTTCCGGCTCACGGCTCCTGATTGGACATTCGCCGAACTACGCACGGCCACCCCCGCGACCGGCAGCCCGCCGAGCGTGCCGGAAACGATGTTGGCGGCACCCTGACCGAGCAGTTCGCGGTCGAGGTCGGAGCGGCCGACGCGCGGCGCGCGGCCGGTGGGGGAGGAGATGAGGTCCTGGCGGGAGGCGATGAGCTTGTCGACGGCGACCGCGCCGAGCAATGACTGCACGCTGCACACCAGGGTGGTGGTGAGGACGGCGGCGGCGACGCCGAGCGCCGGACCCTCGGGCAGCCCGGCCAGGGCGTGGCTGCGCCAGGAGGGCAGGTCGACCTTGGGCAGGGTGAGGCCGGCGAGGGAAGCGGCGGCCGTGGCCCCGGCGACGGCGACGAGCGCGGCGGGCACCTTGCGCAGCAGTCGGCCCGGTCGGCCGGGGATGCGGGGCCAGAGCAGCAGCAGGCTCAGGGTCAGGGTGCTCACGGCGACCGCGGCGGGTTGCAGTCCGGCCAGTTGGGTGGGCAGGGCGCGGAGGTTGTCCAGGACGGAACTCTGCGGGGTGCCGCCGAGGACGATGTGCAGTTGGGCGACGGCGATGGTGACGCCGATGCCGGCGAGCATGCCGTGCACGATGGCGGGGCTGACGGCGAGCGCGGTGCGCGCCACGCGCAGGCAGCCGAGGCCGAGTTGGGCGAGTCCGGCGAGGACGGTGATGGCACAGGTCGTCCGCCAGCCGTAGCGCTGGATCAGGTCGGCGGTGACCACGGTGAGCCCGGCGGCGGGGCCGCTGACCTGGAGCGGGGAGCCGCCGACCCGGCCTGCGACGATCCCGCCGACGGCGGCGGCGACGAGGCCGGCCTGGAGGGGGGATCCGGTGGCCAGGGCGATGCCCAGCGACAGGGGGAGGGCGATCAGGAAGACCGCGATCGCGGCGGACACGTCGGCGCCCGCGATGCGGAATCGGCGGTGCGGGCCCGATGGGGGGCTGTGGGGCGGGTGGACGCGCTGGGTGCGCGACGAGTCGGACGTACGGGTGGGGACGCAGGCTGACATGTTTCCCGTCTCCTCCGGGGCAGCGCGGTCGCGGGACTGGTGGTCCCCCGTCGATGGCGGGGGCGGTCGCGGCCGTGGGTCACGGCGTACAGCGGCGGGATGAAGAATCAACGCTCGGTAAAACGATCGTAATGCAGAGTAAAGGCCAGGCATGAATTTATGCGGCAAATAGGGCAATGAATCACTCTCTTGGGTGAAGTGGGCATTTTATCGGCTTGTCGTATTAATTCCTTCTCGGTCCCGTGCGACCTTGACCGCGCTGCCGGCTCGCCCCGGCACGCCACCGACAGGACGCCCTCGTCGGCGTGGGCCGAGAGAAGGAAGAAGGTGGGCGGAACATGACCGCCACCCAGAGAATCGCCGCGGCCGTCGTGGCCGCCGCGACGGCCGCCGTGTCACTTGCCGGTTGTGCGACGGAAACCGACGCTTCGAAGACGGGAACGCAGGCTCCGCGCAAGGGCGCCCCGGCGCCCGAGAGCGGGCTCCGGCTGATCGGCGACGGCTCCACCGCGTACACCGGACCGCAGCCGCACCAGCCCAGACCGCAGCGTCTGAAGCCCGGTCAGAAGCCCCCGCAGTTCGTGGTGTTCTCCTGGGACGGCGCCGGCGAGGACAGCCAGAAGCTGTTCTCCCACTTCCGCAAGGTGTCCAAGGCCAACCACGCGACCATGACGTACTTCCTCAGCGGCGTGTACATGCTGCCGGAGGAGAAGGCCGACCTGTACAGGCCTCCGCAGCACTCGCCGGGCCGCTCCGACATCGGCTTCAACGACGAGCAGGGCATCGCCGACACCGTCGAGCAGCTGCGGCTGGCGTGGCTGGAGGGCAACGAGATCGGCACCCACTTCAACGGCCACTTCTGCGGCAGGAACGGCGGCGTCGGCGAGTGGTCGCCGGCGGAGTGGACGGACGAGATCGCCCAGGCCAAGCGGTTCGTGAAGACCTGGAAGACCAACACCGGCATGACGGAGGCGGCCCCGCTGCCCTTCGACTACGACAAGGAGCTGATCGGCGCCCGCACTCCCTGCCTCGAGGGGCAGAAGAACTTCATGCGAGCCGCGGGCCAGTTGGGCTTCCGCTACGACACCAGCGGTGTCAACAACCAGATCTGGCCGAGCAGGCGGATGGGTTTGTGGGACCTCTCCATGCAACTCGTGCCCTTTCCGGGGCACAACTACGAGCAGCTCACCATGGACTACAACTTCATGGTCAACCAGTCCGGCACCAGGACCCAGGGCGACCCCGCCAAGCACGCGTACTGGGGCGAGCAGATGCGCGACGGGCTGCTCCGGGGTTTCCACCGCGCCTACAACGGCAACCGCGCACCGCTGATCATCGGCAACCACTTCGAGTCCTGGAACGGCGGAACGTACATGCGCGCCGTCGAGGAGGTCGTCGAGACCGTCTGCAACCAGCCGGACGTGCGCTGTGTGTCCTTCCGGCAGTTGGCGGACTGGCTCGACGCCCAGGACCCGATGACGCTGGCCAAGCTGCGCTCGCTGGGCGTCGGCGAGCCCCCGAAGCAGGGCTGGGCGTCCTTCCTGTCGGGCCGGCCCGCCCCGGCCCCCAAGGGCGCGCCGGGCGCGCCGGCGGCCAGGCGGTAGGCCGCCGCCAAGGTCGTCTAGACGGCGGTGGCCACGCTTTCGCCCAGGACGAAGTCGGGGTCGACCTGCGCCGCCAGGTCGGCCCCGGTGCGCTCGTCGCCCCAGGACCGGGCGTTCTTCAGGTGGAAGTGCACCATCTGGCGCGTGTAGCGCTCCCAGTCGCGCCGCTCGTAGGCGGTGTCGACGGTCGTCCGCAACAGGCGCAGGGCGTCACGGTCGGCCGGGTCCAGGAGGTCGAACCGGGGCGGCCGGCCCTTCTCCATGGCGCGCACCCAGTCCGAGTGCCCGACCGTGACGAGCAGGTCGTCGCCGACTTCGGCGCGGAGGAAGTCGATGTCGTCCTGGCCTTGCACCTTGTTGCCGACGACCTTCAGTTCGACGCCGAAGTCGCGGGCGTACTCCTTGTACTGGCGGTAGACGGAGACCCCCTTCCGGGTCGGCTCGGCGACGAGGAACGTGATGTCGAAGCGGGTGAACATGCCGGAGGCGAAGGAGTCCGAGCCCGCCGTCATGTCGACCACGACGTATTCGTCACGGCCGTCCACCAGGTGGTTCAGGCACAGCTCCACCGCTCCCGTCTTGGAGTGGTAGCAGGCGACCCCCAGGTCGGCGTCGGTGAAGGGGCCGGTGACCATCAAACGGACGGCGCCGCCGTCGAGTTCCACCGGCCGGGCGCAGGCGTCGTAGACCGGATTGTCCTCGCGTACCCGCAGCAGCCGGGAGCCCCGGCCGGGCGGGGTCGTCTTGATCATCGTCTCGGAGGAGGCGATGCGCGGGTTGGAGCCGCGCAGATGGTCCTTGATCAACGGCAGGTGCTCGCCCAGCGCGGGCAGTGCGGCGGCCTCTGTCTCGTCGAGGCCGAGAGCGGGGCCCAGATGCTGGTTGATGTCCGCGTCCACGGCGATGACAGGGGTGCCGAGGGTGGCGAGATGGCGGATGAACAGGGAGGACAGCGTGGTCTTGCCGCTGCCGCCCTTCCCGACGAAAGCAATTTTCATGTTCACCAAGAGTAGTGTGACGATAGCGGTGCGTGGCGGCGATGCGTGAAGAAGACCACTCCTTCGAGGGGTGCGGGCCCTGGTTGCGTAATGTCGTACTCATGAGTACGACAGGCGCGTCCGCCGATCCGCTCGCGGCCCTGGGCTCGTTGCCCGGTGTGGCCGAGTCCGTGGAGTCCGTGCGCAAGGCCGTGGACCGGGTCTACGGACACCGGGTCATGCGGCGCCGCAGCAACGAGATCACCTCCGAGGCCGCCCTGCGCGGCGCCCGCGGTTCGGCGGCGCTGTCCGGCGCGGACTGGGCCCTGGAGGAGGTGCGCCGACGCAGCGACTTCGGTGTCGACGACGAGGCGCGGATCATGGGTGCCGCGCTGCGGCTGACCGCGGAGGCGGGGCAGCTGCTGTCCATCTGGCGGCAGTCGCCGCTGCGGGTGCTGGCCCGGCTGCATCTGGTGGCCGCGGCGGGCGGCGGTGACGAGATCGGGCGGCCGAGGCAGGCCGGGGAGCCGGTCGACGAACCGCTCGTCGAGCTGCCGCTGCCCGGCGCCGACGAACTGGCCGGCCGACTGGAGGGGCTCTCCCGGTTGATCATCGCGGGGAGCTCGGCGCCCGCCCTGGTGACGGCCGCCGTGGTGCACGGCGAGCTCCTCGCCCTGCGCCCCTTCACCTCGTGCAACGGCCTGGTCGCGCGCGCGGCCGAGCGCATCGTGCTGATCGGCAGCGGCCTCGACCCGAAGTCGGTCTGCCCGGCCGAGGTGGGCCATGCCGAGCTGGGCCGGGCGGCCTATCTGGCGGCCCTGGACGGCTATGCGTCGGGCACTCCGGAGGGTGTGGCGGCGTGGATCGCCCACTGCGGCAGGGCGGTCGAACTGGGTGCACGTGAGTCGACGGCGGTGTGCGAGGCGCTGCAGCGAGGGGCGGCATAGGGTGCAAGACGCCGCGGGGGGCGTGGAGGCGGCTGCGGCGCGGCGGCCGGTAAGGCGCGAAAGTCCCCTTGTACGGGTTGCGGCGGTACGAGAATTCGTACCGCCGCTGGCATGTTCACCGGGTTACCAAGCGTCCTCGATATGTTGCCCACCAGGCCGGGATCTTTGCCCGTGACCTGGTGCGGCTGGCCCGTAATCGACGGGTCGACGTCGCGTGGGTGCTCGATGTCCATGCATCGGTCCGTGGGCCAAATGCGTTGTTTAAGGTGATCCTTTCGGATGTCCTTGGTCTCGCGGGCCGTTGAGTCCTTTCTACTCCAGGACCCGGGCAAGCGGAACCCCCGCCGTCAGTTCTTTACTTTTGCAGCCAAATAGGTTTGAAACGGTCTTCGCAGCTCAGGCGGTCGCCGCCCGGCGCCGGCTCGCGTACCAGACCAGCCCCGCGGTCGCCGCCGCCGCGCCTATGGCCGCCGCCGCGACGAGTGCCGGACGGGGCGGTACGGAGAACGAGGGGATCCGCTGCTTGAGCCGTACGGGCCGGTGGAAGTCGAGAATCGGCCACCCGCGCGCGACAGCCTCGCGCCGCAGCGCCCGGTCCGGGTTCACGGCGTGCGGACGGCCCACCGCCTGCAGCATCGGCAGATCGGTCGCCGAGTCGCTGTAGGCGAAGCAGCGCTCCAGGTCGTACCCCTCCGAAGCGGCCAGCTCCTTGATCGCCTCCGCCTTCGTCGGGCCGTAGGCGTAGTACTCCACCTCGCCCGTGTAACAGCCGTCCTCGCCCACCACCATCCGGGTGGCCACCACGCGGTCCGCGCCCAGCAGCTCGCCGATCGGCTCGACCACCTCGGTGCCTGACGTGGACACGATCACGACATCGCGCCCGGCCGTGTGGTGCTCCTCGATGAGGGAGGCCGCCTCGTCGTAGATGAGCGGGTCGATCAGGTCGTGGAGGGTCTCGGCGACGATCTCCTTCACCTGCTGGACGTTCCAGCCGCGCACCATCCCGGACAGGTACTCGCGGGTCCGTTCCATCTGGTCGTGGTCCATACCGCCCACGAGGAAGACGAACTGGGCATATGCGGTCCGCAAGGCGGCCCTGCGGTTGATCAGCCCGCCTTGGTAGAAGGACTTGCTGAAGGTGAGCGTGCTCGACTTCGCAATGACCGTCTTGTCCAGGTCGAAGAAGGCGGCTGTGCGGGGCAAGGAGTGGTTTTCCACAACCAAGAGCATAGGGGCAGCCCATTCGGCGTAAGGTGGGCGCGTGGGTTTGCCTGAGAGGGCTCTCGGGTACACCATGGAAGTCACGGATCGTTCGCGACCGTGCTAACCCGGTCCGGCTCCTCCCCCCCCCCGAGTCGGCCGTGGAGACGACCCCCGCTCTCCCCCCCGGCGGGGGTCGTCGCATGTCCGGGTGGGTTTTCCCGTTCTGAGCGCGGCTGGGCCGTGTCTGCGAGGCGGCCGAGGCCGCCTCTTCGTCATGCCCGTGATCCGTCACGATGGGTAGTCGTCGGACTGCTCTGTGGGAGTCGCACAGGAGATGGTGCGGCCGTCACCGGTATGGGTGACGGCGATATTCACAACCGGCCGCCCGTCCACAGTTTTCCACCAAGATCCACAAGATTTCCGGGTTCGCTGCACCGTGATTCCGACGCGTCCGCTCGGGCCGGGAGTTCCTGGCCGGTTCCGTTTGCCGGGTGCGCGCGGCCGGTTTCTGTCGGCCGTTCATATGGAGGCCGGTTGTCCGGTTCTTCACACGTTTGGGAATCGCCGGGCCGCAGAGGCTGCGCGACCCACGACAAAGGGGGACGAAAACCATGGCCGGAGCTGTTATGCAAGACCCGCCGCCCGCCGCCTCCGACCGGCAGGGCAAACCGCTGATCGTCACGGAGGACGCAGACCTCCTCGACGACCTGCTGCGCCTGTGCGCCGCGGCGGGCGCCACACCCGAGGTGCACCACTCGGTGCCGGAGCGCCGCGGCAGCTGGGAGGCCGCACCGCTCGTCCTCGTCGGCGACGATGCCGTGCGCCGGGTGCGCGGGGCCGCCCGCAGACGCGGGGTGGTCCTCGTCGGACGTGACCAGGACGACCCGGGGGTCTGGCAGCGCGCCGTCGAGATCGGCGCCGACCACGTCCTGATGCTGCCCGACGGCGAACAGTGGCTGGTCGACCGCATCGCCGACGTCGCCGAGGGCGTCGGCCGGCCCGCCCTCACCGTCGGCGTCATCGGCGGCCGCGGCGGCGCCGGAGCGTCCACGCTCGCGTGCGCCCTCGCCGTCACCTCCGCGCGCGAAGGTCTGCGCACCCTCCTGGTGGACGCCGATCCGCTCGGCGGCGGACTCGACGTACTGCTCGGCGGGGAGACGACGGAAGGACTGCGCTGGCCCGCGTTCGCCGCCTCGCGCGGCCGGGTCGGCGGCGGTGCTCTGGAGGAGTCGCTGCCCGAACTGCACTCGCTGCGCGTGCTCAGCTGGGACCGCGGCGACTGCGTCACCGTCCCGCCGCAGGCCGTGCGGGCCGTCCTCGCTGCGGCCCGTCGCCGGGGTGGCACGGTCGTGGTGGACCTGCCACGCCGCATCGACGACGGTGTCGCCGAGGCCCTTGCCCAGGTCGACCTCGGGCTCCTCGTCGTCCCCGCCGAACTGCGCGCCGTCGCAGCAGCCGGCCGGGTGGCCGCCGCGGTCGGCATGGTCCTGCGCGACCTCAGGGTGGCGGTACGAGGCCCGTACACACCGGGCCTCGACGACCGCGAGGTGGCCGGGCTGCTCCGGCTGCCCCTGGCCGGCGAGTTGCCCGTCGAACACGCACTGCTGCGCCCGGACGGCGGCAAGGCACCCCCGGGCGCCGCCGCGCGCGGGCCCCTCGCCCGCTTCTGCAAGCAGTTCTGGGAGCGGGCGCTCACCGAGGCGGGTGGCTCATGAGCACGCCACCGGCGCCGCCGGAAGGCGCGCTGCTGGACGGCGTACGGCAGTGGCTCGCCGCGCGCGGGGCCGAGCCGACGCCCGCGCGCGTGGCGCAGGCCCTGCGGGAGCAGGGGCGGGTCCTCGGGGACGCCGAGATCCTCGGGGCGGCGCAGCAACTGCGGTCCGAGCTGATCGGCAGCGGGCCGCTGGAGCCGCTCCTCGCCGACCCCTCGGTGACCGACGTCCTGGTGTCCGCCCCGGACCGGGTCTGGGTCGACCGGGGCGGCGGCCTGGAGCTGACCGCCGTCTCCTTCCCGGACGCCGCGGCCGTACGGCGCCTCGCGCAGCGCCTGGCCTCGGTGGCCGGACGGCGCCTGGATGACGCCCGGCCCTGGGCCGACGCCCGGCTGCCCGACGGAACCCGGCTGCACGCGGTGCTGCCCCCGGTGGCCGTCGGCTGCACCAACCTGTCGCTGCGGGTCGTACGGCCGCGTGCGTTCACGCTCGGCGAACTGGTGGCCGCGGGAACCGTGCCGCCGGGCGGGGACCGGGTGCTGCGAGCGCTGCTGCGGGCACGGCTGTCCTTCCTGGTCAGCGGAGGCACCGGCAGCGGCAACCCCAATCTATGACTAAGACGCCACTCAAAGGATCATGTCTTCACCTTGCTCGCGAACGTGCAGATTAGCGCTCTGACCTGCAAGGATGTCGCCAGATTTCCGGGCGTCGGCCTGAGCCTTCGAATCCAAGGTGAGCGCAGAAAGCGGCCCCGGTCGGCGACGGGGGCGCCGGCCGGGGCCGCTCTGGCACTACTTCAGGCGCGGGCTACAAGGCGGGCTGCCCACTGCCCGGGCACGTCTCCGTGCCGGTGCCGTTCCGCTGGTGCATGGTCGTCGGGGTCCCGGGCGCCGAGCCGACGCCCGCACCGCAGACGGGGCAGTTCCCCGCCACCAGGCCGGGGTCGAATCGGTGGTTGCTCTGGTGCTCACACATGATCAGTTCTCCCTTGCTCACTGGGATGGTGCCGATGTGTGGTGCACTCCGCCGCGCACCCTGCGAGGGGTGGCGTGGAGGTCTCAGAACTTGCGGACGAAGGCGCGCTCGCCGTTGTGGAAGAACACGGTCAGTCCTTCGCTCGTCTTGCCTTCCCGGGTCGACCAGACGTCGATGCGCTTGGTGCCCGGCGAGTCCGCCGTGCCGATGACGCCGGCCAGCCACGCGTCCGGCGCACCGCCGACGGGCGCGGCCTGCCACGCGGCGGGCTGGCCGTGTACGGCCGGGGTGGGGATGTCGTGCTTGGCACCCTCGGCGAGCTGCCCGATGATCTGCCACCGCTGCTCGCTGCCGGCAGCGGTCACGGTCAGGGCGTAGGGGTGCGGGCCGCCTTCAATGGTGTCGACGCGCTGCACGTCGGGGGTGTTTTTCAGCAGGTCAACGAGGTAGTCACGGTATTCCAGGGGGCGCATTTATGATCATTTCCTCTCGTGGCAGCCCGGTCAGTCTATGAGCCATCCGAGCCGGAGGAGCCTGATGTTGCATGCTGGAAATCCCTACGGGTGGCATGCCGTGGGGCTACCTGCATTCCAGGGCAAGCGCGTGCAGGGCGTGGCTGTCGGGGCAGTAGTCGCGGTGCGTACAGCGGGCGCACGTGGTCGTGTGCCGCCGGTACACCTGGACTGCCTTGCGGCCGGTGCAGGGCTGGCAGGCGGACGGGAACCAGCGCTTCACCATCCCGGCGCGGGGGCTGATGCGTGGGCCGAGGACGATGCGGTCGTCGGGTGAGCAGCCGCACCAGACGCAGGCCTTCCCGGCGATCTGCTCCCGGCTCAGGCCGCCCAGCCGGGGAACGGGCAGCATCTCCGGCGCGCAGACGAATCCGGGGTTCACGGCTGGTCCGCGATCGGGACGAGCTCGTAGATGTCGCGGCACGACTGGCACGCGAAGAGCCGCGCCCCGCTGGAGTCCCGGACAGGGCGAGCCGTGTTGCTGTACGACTCGTGCCACGCACACCAGGCGATAGCGGTGCGGGGGATGGCGGGCGGATCCGTCGTCGGCTTGCGGCTGGGCATGGTCGGCTCCATGTACAGACGGTGTGGGTACCGTCACATCGTGCCGACCGGGCAAGGGGGTGGCGTTGACAGGTTGGCAACACCCAACCCCTTGACCCGCGCAGGTCCGGGCGCTACACGCCGCACCAGCTCGCGAACTCCAGCAGATCCCCCGGCGCCCGTGTCCGCGCCCGCAGCAGCGTCGCCACCGTCTCGTGCACGCCCGGGTGATACCGGGTCTGCTGCGGCGCCGCCTTCCGCGCCTGCCCCAGCGACTTGAACGCGTCCTCGTGCTTCGCGGTCCACGTCTCCGCCCGGGCCCGGTCCACCCAGTAGTGCCCCGCCCGAGCCTCCGGATAGTCGTCCGGCAGACGCACCTTGCGGGCCTTCTCCAACGCCCGCGCGTGCTTGTCACGGTCGCTGGACGCGGACATGGCATGGATCACCACGTTGACGGGGCCGAACACGAGCCCATAGTCGCGGGTCTCGCCCGTCTCCTCGGCGATCTCCCCGGCCGCCGTCAGCCACTCGTCCGCGCCGGCGCTGTCCCCGCGCCGGCTGGAGAGGATCGCGGCCTTAAGGTGCAGCGCGCCGCGGACTGCTTTCGTCGCCTGATGCCCGTCGTCATCGAGATCCCTCAGCGCCTGCTGGACAAGGAGGATCCCCCGGTCGTGGCGCGCAGCGTCCGCCATCAACTGCGCACGGTCCCACCGTTCGATGGCCACCTGCCGTGGGTCGCCGGACTGCGGGGCCGAGACCCCCATGCGGGAGAGCGCGAGGCGGGCCAGGTCCATGAACCCGATCTGACGGCCGACCACGTAGACGGTGCGGCACAGTTCGGCTTGCAGCCACGCCGCCTGTTCGAGTGCGTGGCCGGGGCGCTGGGTGAGGACGTGGGCGTTGACCTCGGCGAGGAGGGAGGGAAGCTCGCGGGCGATCTCGATGTACTCGGCCCTGGCGCGCATCCGTTCCAACTCGGCCACTGCGGCCCGCAGGTCGCCCAACAGCCGGGGCGGAGGGTCGCCCTCACCGAGGGGGATGTCCCAGTCGTCCAGGGCCATGCTGATGGGTGTTATCAGCCGGTCGAGCTGGTCGGCCTGGAGCTGGTGAATGTAGGGCTGGCCGTGCAGGACTGAGATGCTCACCGACAGGGCGCGGGCGACGGCGGAGACGATGGAGGGGCTGGCTTGGCGCTGGCCGTTGATGATGCGGGAGAGCATGGCTGGGGAGACGTTGGCGCGGCGGCCGAGTTCTCTGAGTGAGTAGCCGCGCAGGGCGGCGACTTCTTGGATTCGGATCCCGATTCCGCCGGTGCTGGCGCGCGTTGGGTGTGGCATGCTGGCTCCGTTCTGACCTCGACACTCAGAACGCTACTCCCGGTCGGCTCCGGGAACATACGGCCTCCGTGAAGCTACACACGGGGGCCGTAGACCGTTCGCCCCCGGACGCACGAATGCGGCCCCTCCCGCCCGTAGGCGAGAGGGGCCGCAGTCATCGTGCGAAGAGGGAGAGCGCGCCCGTCGCGGCGCCTGCCAGACCGGCGAGGACGCCGATCGTGGGCAGCGGCCACCGTGCACGTTCCAAGGTGCGGAGGCGGGTCTCGTGGTCGGCGACATCCTTACCGAGGTCTGTGAGCCCCTGGCCGATTCCGTCCAGTTTGGTCTCCACCCGGGTCAGGCCGTCGCTCAGGGATCTCAGCTCCTGGTACATCTGAGCCGGGCTGATGTAGACGCCCGGGTCGGGGACCGGGGCCGTCACTCGCGGCCGCCGTCGTCAGTGCGCAGCCACGACGGCAGCAGCGCCTGGACGCCGGGCACGGCCATCACGCGGGCGAAGCCGCCCGCCACAGCGAGCGCCCCGGCGACCCACGGCAGGGCGGCCGGGATGCCGGAGGCGTCGACGACCGCAGGCAGGACGACCGCGATACCAAGCGCGGTCTGCAGCACCGTGCGGACGGTGCGCTTCGTGGACTCCTTGGCCATGGTCAGGCCCCCTTCTTCTCCAGCGCGGTGACACGCTTCTCCAGAGCCGTCAGCCGCTCCTCGGTGGTCGGCGCCGGGGTCGGCGTCGTGGTGCCGGGCGACCAGGACGCGGCGTGCTTGAGCCGCTCGGCGACCCGCTTGCGGACGTCGGGCATGGTGATGCCCGGCCCCTTCGGGTCGACCTTGGTGTTCGTCCACTCCTTGTGGCCGATGACGGAGGTGTCGCCGTCCTTGCCCCAGCCGTGCGCGCGGAGCAGGGCGGCCGACGCGCGGACGATCGCCTCGACCTGGACGGCGGGCCACGGGTCCTTGCCGTCGCCGAGGTTGACGCACTCGAAGCCGTAGAAGTGGACGTTGCCGTCGGTGTCGTTCTCGTTCGGCGCGGGCAGCGCCTTCTCCGCGACGACCGCGGCCAGGACGTCGCCGTCGCCCTTCCCGGCGTGGTTGGTGCGGCCCCAGCCGACGAGGTGCACCACGCCCTTCTTGTCGATGACGCCGTGGCACAGCGGCCCGGGCAGCGCGGCGTAGCCGTCGCGGCAGATCGCCACGGAGGCGTCGGTGCCGGACGTGACGGTGTGGTGGATGACCACACCGTTGACCGGGCCCCAGGCGCCCTTGTGGTTGCGGTTGTGGGTGCGCCAGTTGCCGACCTCGACAACGGTGACGCCCTCGGCCTTCAGCGCGGCAAGCGCCGTGGCGGCGGTGAGAGGTGTGGCCATCTGGGCTCCAGACATGCGAAAGGCCCCGGCCTACAGCGCGGGGCGGCGGGGTGGGACGGTCAGGCGGCGGGCCGGTAGCGGCGGAGGGTCAGTTGCCCGTACTCCTTGTCCACCGTGATCGACTGGCCATCCGCCAGCGTCGACATCGCATCCCCCCGCAGCACCACCGTCATCCGGTGAGGGATGCCCGTGTCCGGGTTGACCGGCCAGTCCGCGGGCACGGTGTACACGGTGTCGACGAGGAGCGGCATGTGGTGGCGGTCGCGGGAGACGTTGTCGCCGCACAGGCTGCTGATCCGCGTCCAAGAGCCAGCCGATCCAAGCCCGTTGTCGGCGTCGTACATCCACAGGTGGTAGCCGACACCGACCGTGTAGCCGGGGCTCGTGTCGTTGGTGACCCGCGCCCGGCCGGACACGTCGAGGACGTCGCCTGCCGTGACGGGGACGACGATGCGCAGCAGAGTCCGAAACCCGAGCCCAGACGACAGGCCGATCGGCAGCGTGCTGGCCGGGACTTCGTCGGTCGCGTGGATGCCGAGCAGGGTCGGCTCGGCGACGACTGTGAGGATGGTCACGTGGCTCCTTACGCGGCAGCTTCGTAGGCGATGGACCCGCGCAGGACGTGGCCGGAGGCCAGCGTCACGGGGGTGGTGGGGCTCATGTTGGTGCCGGTCGCGGGGGTGGCGGCGGTCGGGAAGGTGGCGGCCATGGACGATCCGCCGCTGGCCAGTGAGCACTGGCCGATGTAGGTGGACCCGGCGGTGAGCCGGGTTGTGCCGAGCATGTCCTGGCTCGCGGAGGCGGCCGCCGTCGGCACCCCGAACGAGTAGTTCCCGGAGCCGTAGGTGGTGGTGCTGCCGGTGGTGAGGGTGAACCCGGCCAGCACCGTGCGGCCGACCTTCATGTACCGGCCGGTGATCGTCCCGTTGCCCAGGACCGGGTTGGTGGTGGCCGCGGTCCAGGTCGGGGTGTACGAGGTCCAGGCGGCGAAGATCGAGTTGAACTGATCCCTCACCTCTTGGTTGAGCAGGGCGGCGGTGACGACCTCACCGACCACCCACGTGCGCGGCGCGAACGTCACTGCGAGGCCTCCTCAACGACGGGGGCGAGCGAGGGACGCCGGGCCGTGGCGAGCAGCCCGGCGGCGGCCGCGGTCTCGGCGGCCATGCCGTCCAGGGCGGGATCGGAGGACTCGGCCGGGCGGGTCCATGACGGGTCGTCGGGGTGCCACCAGTTCCGCTCGTGCGGGAGCTCGTGGGCGACGGACGCCTCCGCCTCTGCAGGGTCCTCGGGGAAGACCAGCCGGATCCAGCCGAGGCCGCACTCGGTGCACGCCATGCGCGGGTCGGCCGGAGTGACGACCTGCGCGGAACCGCACGGGCAGTCGGCCACCCACCGGCCGTGGTTGATCCGGGCGTAGGCCAGCTGCCCGATGATGAACCCCGCTGGCGGGACGAGGCGGCGCTGCTGCCGGTGCTCCGCCCACCGGAACACGCGCTCGGCCGGGGCGACCTGGTCCCATGCGGTGGGGTGGCGGGGCGGCGGCTGGTAGAACGTCTCGGCGCGCTGGACGGCGATGGCCACGGCGCCCCCTTTCAGTACGCGAGGCGGGTCGTGGACCCAAGGACCGAGTAGGTGGTGTCGTCCAGCACCCACACGGAGTCCGTGAACGACGCCGACGTGTGGAACTGGATGCGGTGGCCGTTGTACTTCAGCGTTTCCTGGTAGCCCTCGACGGTGACGCGCAGCGTGGACGACGGTGCTTCCTCCGGCAGGCTGGTGACGGAGAAGTAGCTGGAGATGCCGGCGTCGAGGATGTCGAGGTAGTTGGACATCGTGAACGCCTCGATCGGCACCTCGCGCAGCTCGGGGCCCGGGTCGGCGTACCGGGACACCAGCCAGTTCGCCGCGTCCAGCACGGCGTTGTCCGTCGTCTTCAGGATGTTCAGCGGCTTCGGGTAGGTGCCGTTGGCGAGGATGCTGGAGGGTGACGTCACGCGCTGTGTCGCGCCGCCCGGGCGCGTCGCTTCAACGTCGTTGACCTGCTTCTGGTCGTCGTCGGCGAGGGAGACGCTGTCCGTCTCCGTGTCGGCGTAGGCGATGGTGAACGTCTCGCTGGCGGAGTCCGGGTTGTAGCGGACGTCGCGGGACTGGTAGGTGAGCCCGAACGTGTCGCGCGACGCGAAGAGCTTGCCGGACTCGGTGGCTTCGACCTCCCGCGTCCGGGCGACGACCTGGCTGCCGCCGGGTCCCTGCGAGGCGATCGGGTCGTGGGTGGTGCCCTCGATGTTCACCTCGATGATGGACGCGTACCCGGCGAGCCGGCCGATGCGGGCGTCAGCGTCCTCGCCCGCGAAGCCGGTCGCGCCGGCGTCGTAGTGCAGGGCCATGGCGGAGCCGACGGAGGCGGAGGATCCGAACACGGCGACGTGGGCGAGGGATCCGTCCCACAGGCGGGTGCCCCGGTAGCCGCCGATGTTGAGCAGGCGCTGGTCCTGGCCGACGGTGACGGCGGCGAGGCTGGCGTCGACCTGGACGCCGTCGACCCACACGCTGCCGGAGAGGTGCATGTCGTAGACGACGTGGTGCCATGCCCCGTCGTTGAGGCCGCTGGTGGAGGCGACGGTCTCCACCGTGAGGGTGGAGGCGCCGGTGGCGGTCCACTCCACCTGCATCGCGCCGCTCGCCGAGAGGGACAGCACGTGCACGTACTGCAGGTCGGCGGAATACAGGCCGACGATCGCCCTGCTGGCGACCGTGGTCTTGAACCAGGCCTCGAACGCCACCCGGTTGGTGGTCAGCTGATCCTGGGCGTAGGGGCCCATGTCGACCAGCAAGTATTTGCCGTTCGTCGAGCTGGACGGGGTGAACACCGGGGTGCTGTCGCCGGTCTCGGCCGGGCCGCTGTCGGCGGCCAGGGTGAGGGTGCCGCCGCTGCCGGCCTGGGTGATGGCCATGGACGGAAGGCCGTTGCCGGACAGGTCGCCGACGGTGGTGGAGGTGGCGGGCTCGGTCAGCGGGTAGAAGGCGACCGGGCCGAGCGGGATGATCTCCTCCGCGACCATGCTGCGCAGCACCGGCAGTTTGTTCAGCCGCTTGAACAGGTCGGTGCACGTGATCGTGACGCTGGACAGCAGGCCCTTCCAGTCGACCGGGAATTCGTTGACCAGCCCGTAGAACCTGGGCCTCACCTCAGCGCCGACCAGGTCCCACTCGATGTACCCGGACGTGCCGCCGGTGCGGGTGGTGGGGAAGTCGAGGGCGTGCTGCTGCGAGGTGACCCAGGCCGGGGTGGCCAGCGTCCGCTCCTCGACCCAGAGGTAGCCGTCACTGCTGGTCTCCCAGTACACGGTGCCGCTGGCCTCCCGGACCCGCAGCCACGCGTGATCGATGGCGCTGTAGGTCAAGTTGGTCGGTGTGCCGTCGGAGAACCCGACCTGCGACATGGCGGCGAGGACACCGGTGGACGCGTCGTACCTCCACCCGATCCTGGTCCCCGAGGTGGTCGACAGAACCCACAGCGATGCCGCGCAGTTCGACGATCCGTTGAGTGAGGGCACGGCGCACAGCTTCGCGGTGACCTTGCTGCTGGCCAGCGACCACTGACGGACCGACGTGAAGTTCGTGTCCACGCCGGGGGCCACGGTGATGCGCAGGCGGCCCTCACTCGTCTCGACGCCGGCGCCCCCGGTGTTCGTGGTCCACACCGCGGTGTTAACCCGGCCGTCGTCGAAATCATCGCCCAGCTGCGCGAGCGGGTAGGGCGCCGACCCGGACAGCGTGGGCATGACCGCCATCGAGATCCGGATCGGCGCGTTGCGCCGCACGTACGGGTAGTACGGCGACGCCGAGTTGCCCGGCGTGAACCTCCCGTCCTCGTTGTCGAGGCGGAGGGTGGCCGTCCCCGGCTGGGTCTCCGACAGCTCGTCGGACGCCCCCCGGGTGATCGTCACCCCCGTCACCTGGTCGTCGACGTAGGTGGTGATGTCCGTCCACGCGATGGTGGCCGGCTCCAGCACCTGGCCGCCCCAGCCCATCTCGACGAGCAGCGGCACGGCGTTCCTCCTTCGGTCAGAAGCCGTATGCGGCGCCGCCCCGGCCCCGCTTCACCTTGTTCAGGACCCGCTCCAGCTCCCGAGCGGTGGCCACCGGGTCGATGGCGCCGGTGATGGTGACGTTGATCTGCACCGGCGCCCGCCCGGCTCCGGCGACGGCCCCGCGCCCCAGGACGGGCGACGTGGCGGCCCGCCCGGTGATCCGTCCGGAGAGTGTGTCCATGGCCCGGTCGACGTGGGGCAGGCCGGCCAGGACACCGACGGCCACACCGCGCGCGGTGTCGATGCCGTCGGGGATGAGCTTGCGCGCGGGCGAGGCGATACCGAGGGCCTTGCGCAGCGCCTTCTGCATGCCCTTGGCGATGTCGACCATCAGGTTCTCGATGGCCTTCTTCTGCGACTCCAGCCCCGTCAGGAAGCCCTTGGACGCGTTCTTGCCGGAGTCGTACATCGCGTCCGCGCCCAGCGTGCCCAGCCGTGCGCTGCCCTTGTTGATCTGCGTCTCGAGGCTGTTGATCGACGCGAAGGTCGCCTTGTCCGCGCCGACCAGCGCCGAGGCGTAGGCGTAGCCGTCGACGGGCCCCATGTTGAGGATCTGCCGGAGCAGGCTCTTGTTGAGGCCCTTCTTGGCGAGGATCCCGATGTACCTCGTGAAGTGCTGGATCTGGGCCAGCTTCTGGGCCAGGCCGGCCTTGATGCCGCCCGCGGTCACCTCCTCCGGCGACATGCCGAGGTTGCCCAGGCTCGCGCTGTCGCGGGCGGAGGAGGTGAGGTCGGCCGCGAACTTCTTGGCGTCCGCGATCCGGGCAGCGATCTTGTCCCGCTTGGCGGCGGCGTCCAGCAGCCGCTTCGTCTGCCGGTCGACCATCGCCAGCAGCGACGACTCCTTCTTGCCGGAGAACGCCGACTTGATGTCGTTCGCGAGGTCCTTGGCCGTGGCCTTGATCTTGTCGCGGGTTCCGGTCAGGCCGATGACCATGCCCTTGCCGACATCGGCCATCAGGGCCTTCATCTTCTTCGACGGCGAGGAGATCTCCAGCTCGGCGCGCACGCCGGCGGTCACGGCGGCCGCCATCGTGCGGGCCGCGTTGAACACGCCGTCCGTCGACCCCATCCCGGCGGCCAGACCGGCGGCGGCCGCGCGTCCGGCGCCGAGCGTGCCGCCGAGCAGGTTCTTGGTGCGGCCCGCGTCGATGACCCGCGCGGCCTCACCGAACAGGACGAGTTCGGGGCCCTGCTCGCCAACCATGGCCATCTCGCCCGCCTTGGGCGTACCGCCCCCGGCGTACTTGGACACGCCGCCCTCGCCGGAGGTGGGGCGTCCGGCGGTGCTGTTGACGGCGCGGGTCTCACGGATGGTGAGGATCTTGGTGGTGGCCACCTTGCCGTCGAGGCTGTTCAGCTGCCGGGTGGCTGCGGCGACCTTCGCGGTGAGGTCGGCGATGTTCGCCTTCAGCGCGGACTGCTTCGACGGGGGCACCGTCTTCAGCTTGTCCTTGGCCACCTCGATCTGAGCTTTCCAGCTGTTGATGTCGAGGTTGAGGCGGCCTGCGTTCAGCTTGGGCTTGGACGACACCGCGAAGTCACTGGCGGCTTGCTCCGCGTCTTTCAGCCCGCCGAGGAAGCCTTCCTTGAAGTCGTGGAACTTCTTGCCGGCTTCCTGCAGCTTGTCGCCGATGCCGGGGATGAAGCTGAACATTCCGGTGAAGCTGTTGATGAGAACGTCCGCCAGGCCGAGCGCGGCCGTCGACATCAGCCGGAAGCCCTTCATGACGACGGGGACCATCTGCAGGGCAATCTCAGCGAAGTCGAGAAACGCGTGCCCCGCGATGCGGGAGAACTCCATGATGCCGATCTTGTTCTCGGCGATCGCCTGGTTCAGCCGCTGCAGCGGGCCCCTGGCCTGGTCGACGCTCGTCCCGAGCGGCGTGAACGTCGACGCCAGCGCGGTCCCGACGTCGCCGAGGGTCGGGGCGATGATGCTGCCGAAGTCCAGGATGTCCTTGAAGCCGTAGGTGAGGTCCTTGATGACGGGCCGCAGCAGCACGATCGCGCCGCGGATCGCATCGAACGCCCCGGAGACGTACTTACCGCCCAGCTGGAACGCCTGGCCGAACGCGGGGCCGAGGGTGCGGCCCATCTCGCCGGAGAGGCGGCCGATCGCGGGCAGGATGTCGTTGACGGCGGAGAAGATTCCGTCGAGCATCTTCGCCGCGCCGGGGATGCCGGTCTTGAGGCCCTCGAAGAAGCCGGGCAGGCCTTTGGTCAGCAGTCCGCTGATGCCGTCACTGAATGCCTTCAGGGACGGCCCCGACGCGGCACCGAAGTCCAGCAGCGACTTGGTGAACGGGCCGAGCGCGCTGGTCATGTCGCGGACGAAACCGGACCCGAGCTTGAGGTTGGTCTTGAGGTCGGCTTGGAACCCGGAGTCCTTCAGCAGCTTGCCGACGCCCTCGGCGGCGTCCCCGAACGCGCCGCCCATGTCGGTCATCGCGTCGCCCAGGATGTCCACCACGGGCTTGGCGTCCTTCAGCGCCTTGGTGAAGCCGGGCAGCATCGCCTTCTGGATGTCCTTGCCGATCCCGCCGAACTCCTTCTTCAGCGACACCAGCTCGCGCGTGAACTCGCGGGCGGGCTTCGGCAGCTTGGCCAGCGCCTCACCGAACTTCTTCTCGTCGCCCGCCACCGCCATGGCCTCGCTGACACCGGAGAACCCGAGCTTGAGCGTGCCCAGGGCGAGCCCGGCCCCGGCGGCCATCGGCACGACCGCGCCGAGCGCAGGCAGCAGCGAGGCCCCGGCAACGACCGCAACGCCCTTCATCGCCGCGCCAAGACCGAGGCCCCCGCCTCCGGCGCCGCCGAGCGCTGCCGCGGCACCGCCGCCGGCGTTGGAGACGTCGCCCAGGCGGCGGGTGAGGTCGGGCAGACCGCCGGCCATCGAGCGCTGGGCGTCCGCGACCGACACGAACCGGCCCTGCAGGTCGCGCAGCCGCCCGTTGGCGTCCGTCGTGAAACGGCGCACCGCAGCGGAGTTGCCGTCCATGTCGTCGTTGAGACGGCGGTGCAGCCGCGCAGAGGAGTCCCCGGCGCGGTTGAGGACCGGGGTGAGGTCGTCGTCTCCGTCGAGGACGAACCGCAGGCGCTGGGTCATCACTCACCCCCTTGCCTGAGCGTTGCTTCGTGGCGGTCGATCCAGGCGGCGAGGTACTCGAAGCGCTCCTCGGTGAGCGCGTCGACGTCGTCCGGGCCGTAGTGCAGGTACATCCCGAACAGGGGCAGGTAGCTCAGGACGCGGTCGGTGAAGGAGCCGTCTCCTGCGGGGCCGTCTCCGGCAGGGGCTCGGCGGGGGCCGGGGCTTTTGGGGCCGTCACGTCGGCAATGGCTGCGTCGGCGGCCGCGCGGTTGAAGGCGACGTCGCGCAGCTCGTCAAACGCCTCGTCCAGTTCGGCGGGGTCGTGCCGGTACTTCTCGAACAGGCCCCGGGCGTAGGCGCGCACTTCGCTGTCGTCGAGCCGGGAGTACAGCTCCCCCTCGAACGGATCGAACTCGGCGAACCGCAGGGCCGCGTGCTCGCGCCGCTTGAGAGCCCACACCACGGTGCGCATGGCGCCCAGGTCACCGTTGCCGACCTCTTCCTTGATGTCCTTCCAGCGGGCATCCGCCGTGCGCTCGATGAGCTGGATCTCCGAGGCGCGCAGCTTCCCGCGCGCGACCTCAAAGGCCTCCTCCGTGCCGCCCTCGGGCGCGTAAACGATGATCACGTGCTGCTCCTATTCGATGCGGCGCCGCACGTCGTCGAGGATGCGGGCCGTCTCCTGCTCCATGCGGGGGATGTGCCGGCGGACGGTGTTGTCCCACCAGAAAGGCGTCACGTACTGGTTGGACCAGCGGCGCTTGTTGCCGAACACGGGGTGGCGGATCCGCCCGGGCGGCGGCCCGGAGTTGATGACTTCCGGCATGCGCTTGAGGTCGGCAGGCAGGCGGCCCTTGTCGACCCACACCGTGGCGCCCGGGTTGCCGCCCATGCGGACGCTGATACGGATCGCGTCGGCGATCGTCGACCGCAAAGCGCGGGTCGTGGGTGACGGGCCGCCGCGCTTGCCGGTGCTGCGGCCCGGGGAGCGGATCTCCAGGCCCCGGATCGTGGACTGCAGGTCATCCCGCAGGGGCTCGGCAGCGCGGCGGATGCGGCGGTTCATGGACTGGCGGATGTTCTCGCCACCGGCAGCGCGCAGGCGCCGCGACAGCTCCAGCAGGCTGCCGGTGCCCAGGATCCGCACGGCACGGGTCATGGCCCGCTCACACCGTCGTGTCGGTGCTGATGATTTCGATCAGCGGCTGGTTAGTTCCGTCGAACAGGCCGGTGTAGTTGAACGTGGGCTTGACGACACCGAACCCGTCCACGGTCGGAGGGCCCTCGTCCAGCTTGATCGCGGGCAGGGTGATCCGGAACGTCTCGAAGAACGTCGAGGCGATGAGCGGGCCGACGAACTCCCACACCAGGCTGGTCGCGCCGTCCGAGGTGTGGAGGTCGTCCAGCGTCGTCGCGACGTAGTCCGTCTCGATGTTGCCGCTGATCTTGACCTGGTCGTTCTCGATCGGCTCCTTCTTCAGCCCGGCCTGCCCGGCGTAGAAACGCTCGACGTCCTGCGGGCGCTCGATCTTGCAGGACACCTTGCGGATCCCGTCGAGCGCCGTCTCCGCGCCGAACGTGCCCGTCTTAACCGCCATCTGCCCGAAGTGGAACGGGCTCATGTTGCTGTAGCTGGCGGCGGCCAGGGTCTGCGACTCGTCGCACGTCTTCGCGTCGATCTCGTAGCTGGCGGTGAGCATCTCGCCCACACCGCAGGCGAACTCCCCCGACGTGATCCGGCAGCCGAGGAACGTCTTGTCCGTGACGGTGCCGGTGGTCAGCGGGACACCCATCTGGATCGTCAGGGACTTGCCCGCCACCGAGGCGAGTGTGTGGGTCTGCAGGTACGCCGTGGTCGCGCCCTGCTGGACGGGGGTGACCGTGGTGCCCATCAGGCCCTGAACCCACAGCCCCATCCCCTTGTTCGCGACCTCCATGTCCACCGAGCCGGCCGCCTCCTGGCGGGTCACCACGCGGCGGGAGGACAGCGGCAGCAGACGGCCCGCAGCGATGCCAGCGGACTGCGCGGTCGTCTTCTTGAGGGCGAGGCTCTGCTTGGTGAACTCCGTGAACCGCGTGGAGGCGGTGAACGTGCCGTAGCTGCTCTCGGCTGCGACGCCGAGCTGGGCGCCGAGCCCGGATCCGATCGCCATGGATCAGCCCTCCTTCTGCAGCGTCTTGGCCGCGGTCTTCTTCAGCGGCGCCGGGGGCGCCGTCTCCTTGGGCTCCTCGATGACCTCCCAGTTCGAGGGCTGGCACGCGTAGCCCTCGAACCGTGCGTCGGGAACTTCGACGATCTCGTCGGGCTCGACGGTCCGGCCCAGCTCGGGCACGGTGACCTGCTCGGGCCCCAGGTAGCGCACACGCGCCATGACGGAACTCCTCGGGTGGGGAAGGGATCAGATACGGGCGCGGCAGGCGACCGTGAAGTTCAGGCCCGCGTTCGCGCCCTCGGACTGCCACTGCGACAGGTCGCCGGTGGTCAGCTCGCACCACAGCACGGTGCCGTTCAGCGTCGGGGCCTCGGGCGCCGCGGTCGTGGCGCGCAGCGCCTGTTCGACGGCCGCGACCATGGCGAATAGGCGCTGACGGCGCACGGCCATGTCCGTGTCGCCGCTGCGGGATTCGGCGTAGCAGGCGATGGCGAACATCTCGTCGCGGGTGCGGGCGCCGGCCGCGTTCCACTGCTGCTGCAGCGAGACGGCGGACTCGGCGCCCGGCTGCCAGCCGACGTGGATGCGGTCGGGGTCGGTCAGGTTGACGGTCGGCGGCCCGTCGACGATGCGTACACCGGCCAGGGCGGGCAGCGCCTGGACAATGGCGAGCAGTGCATCGACGGCGGCGGGTACGCGGGAGGTGGTGGCCATCAGAGCACCGCCGGGGGCAGCTTGTACGGCTCCAGCAGCTGCAGCACCCGGTTGGGGATCGCATAGCCCCACCCGGCGACGGGCTCGTTGACGGAGAAGTCATCCCCGCCGCCGATGCTGGACAGCCCCCGCGACGCCCCGTACTGGGTGCGCCACAGGTGCTGCACCATGATCCGTGCCGCCAGGTTCAGCGTGGCCGGCACCGTGCCCCGCCCGGCGACGTAGACGAACCGCAGCGGCCCGTACAGCCGCCACCCGTTCAGGCGCCGCACGGTTCCGGTCTCCCCATCCAGGTCGAGGTCGGCGACGGCGTAGCCGCTGCCGCCGGTAAGGACGGCCGCCACGCTCGTGAGGGAGACGGCCGGAGTCTGACGCAGCACCAGCGTCCGCGCCCCGCACGACGGAAGGTCGTGGACCTCGGTCACCGACCGGTTCTCCACCGGCCCCACATGCGCCTCGATGGCGGCCGTGACGCCGTCGACATACGCCTGCAGCTCGGTGTCGGACGAGGTGCCGGTGATGTCGAGCTGGGTCTTGGCCTCGGCCAGAGTCAGCAGCGCCACGCCCGCCCCCTCACGTCCGCGAGACGGGCAGGACCGTGGGGAACCCGAGCAGGATCGTCGCCCCGTACACGCCGCCCGTCGTGGTGCCCGTGGGGGTGGTGACGGCGCGCAGGTAGCGCTTGGTGCCCGTGTAGCCGACCTCGTACACCGTGTCGTCGTTGGACGACCCGATCGACGGCAGCGAACCCTGGACGTCGCCCGAGGCGGCCGCCTCCCAGCTGGAGTTGTCGTCGGACACTTCGAGGGTGATGGCGTGGGTTCCGTCGGTGATGGCGCCGGTGTGGACCACCAGCATCGCCGAGCCGTACCACTCGTTTGTGCCCGACGCCCCGGACAGCTGCCTGTCCACGGCCGTGCCGTTGGCGGCCGCGGTACGGGCGGCGATCGCCAGCGTGGCCTTGGCACGGACGTGGTTATAGACGGTGCGCCTCATGCCTGGTCACCTCCGTCGCCGTCGCCCTGGTCCTGCGTGCCCTCGTCGGCGCCGTCGCCCGGGGCGGGCGGCTTGGACGCGGTGGTCTTCTTCGCCGCGGTCTTCTTCGCGGCCGGCTTGGCGGCAGGCGCCACCGCCTGCGGGATGACGACCTCCTCGAACAGCTCCTCGCGGCCTTCGAGGACGGGGTCGTGCGGGGCGACCAGGTCGCCCTTCTCGATGCGCCGGTTGTCCGGCGCCCAGAACGTGTCCTTCGCGCGGTACATCGCAGCTCCTGGAACGAGACGGGCGCGGCCAGCAGGAAGCCGACCGCGCCCGTAGGGGTGGTTGGGGATCAGGTGATGTTCAGGAGCCGGAAGGCGTCGGCGTTGACGACGTCCGAGCCGACCCGCCAGTAGGCGAACCAGCCGGCCTCGCCGGTCGGGCGGCCGTTGGCGCCCTTGACGAGGGGCTCGTAGACCATGGTCATGCCGACCCGGTCGACGATGTAGAAGTTGCGGAAGTCACCGAGCAGCAGGCTGTAGTTCTCCGCGCCCGCGTTGATGACGCCGTCCATCGCGGAGGCCTCGTAGATGGGCGCGCCGAGCAGCTGCTCGGGCTGGCCCATGCCGAGGTTGGCCCAGAAGCTGGAGCCGCCGGCGGTGTCGAACTGACGGGTCTTGTTGATGATCGCCTTGTTCGCCATCCACGACGGGTTCGCGGTCTGCCGGTGCCGCGGGGGCAGGGCCTGCTCGACGGCGTACACGTCGGCGACGGCGTAGGTGTCGGTCGTCGCCGACGCCACGACCGAGCCGCCGACCGCCGAGACGGCGGTGATGACGCCCTTGGGCTGGGTGGTGCCGTTGCCCGTGGCGAACGCGGTGGCCTCCAGGCGGTCCTTGGCGTCCGCCAGGAGCGGCCCGACCTCGGCGCCGAACCCGGAGTCGGCCAGGACCTCGAAGGAGCCCTGAACCCAGGCCGCGGCCTTCTTCGGCGTGATGGACGGCTGCGCGAACGACGGGGACGCGTCGGCCGCCTGGCTGGCCTCGGCGAGCCACTCCGCGGTCACACCGGCGGAGCTGACACCGTTCCACGTGTCCGTGGTGATCGTCTTAATCGTCGACACCTGACGGAACGGGTTCGCGCTGCCCGCGTTCGTCAGGATGATCGTCGGGTCGAGGGTGAACGGCACCAGGAAGCCACCCGCCGAGTCGGTCAGGGTCATCGCCCGCCGGTGCGCCTCGGCCAGCTTGTACGCGGCCGCCTCGTCGTCCTCCAGCAGCGCCGGGTTCCCGCCGTTGGACAGCAGCGACTCGAACGCCCGCATGTACTCGTCCGAGCCGGTCAGCAGCAGGTGCTGCGCGATCCGGCCACGCCGGTCCGCCCGCACCAGCTTCTCGGCCCGCTCCTGCTGGTCCCCGGCCATCAGCTCGCCCGCCAGCTCCACCGCGTACAGGGCACGGTTGCGCAGGTCGGCGACGGCGGTCCGGTCGTGGACGTTCGCACCGCGCACGCGGTCGAGGTCCTCATACGGGTTGCCGCGGTGGCGCAGGAAGCCGGGGCCGTCGCCGGCGTCGCGCTCCTGGCCGCCCGGGGTGAGCGCCGCCGCGCGGACGGCGTCGACGCGCCGCTCATGCTCCAGCTGCTCGGTGTACGCCTGCTGGGTGGTGTCGAACTCGCCGAGCAGCTCGGTCGCGCGGGCGGCCTGCTCGTCGGTCGGCTCCTCGACCTCCTCCAGCTCCAGCAGCTCGGAACGGATCGCCTCGACCTGCTCCTTGAGCTTGTCGCTCTTCTTCTTCCGCGTGGCGGTCACTGGGCCCTCCTGGCCATGATCTCGGCACGGACCTTGGCCCATGCGATCTTCTGCCGAGCGGAGTGCCCTGCGGGCGAGTCCTCGGCGGCGGGGCCCGGGGTGGGGTCGCCGACGGCCGGCGGGCCCGCCGGAGGCTCGCCCGGGGGCGTCTCCAGCGGGGTGCCAGTCCGAAGCATCTCGACGAGGCGCTCGCGCTCGTCGGAGGGAAGTTCAGCGAGCAGGCGCGCGGCCTGCTCGGCGCGGACACCGACAACGGCGGCGTCCGGGTAGGCGGGGAACGGGGTAGGCCCGTACTCCTTCAGCGCGATCTCCTGACGGCGCACGGTGCGCAGCTTGCCGCCGCTGTCCGCCCGGTAGCCGCCGCGCGGCGTCCGGCCCGGGTCGGAGCGCAGGAAGCCGCCCGTGAAGGACTGGCCGGTGATGGCGCCCTCGCGGATGTTCTCAAGGACCTCGTCAGCGAGCTCGGTGCGGTTGTAGCGGGTCACCGTCAGCAGGCCCCGGGTATCGGCCTTCACCTCGACCGGCGTGCCGATCGGCATCGAGCCGCGCTCCGACGGGGTGCCCCACAGGGTGCGCCCGTGGTTGTAGAACACGCCCACCCTCCACGACGTCCGGGACCCGGCCGGGGCAAGCTGCTGCAGTGTGCGGTCGAACGCCCGGCGGTCGATGACCTCCATGTAGTGGCCGTCCTGGTCGTGGATCTCCGTCGGGGTGTCGAACACCGCGGCGTAGGCCTCGACCGTGCGGCCATCCCCGCCGGCGCGGACACGGATGTCCTCCAGCGGGAAGCTGCGAATGAATGCGTCCATCACGGCTCCTCCGTGGGCTGTGGGGCGGGTTGGGGCTGGCCGGCGCCGGGCTCCTGCAGCTGCACGGAGTACAGGCCGGTATGGCGCAGCAGGGCGAAGTCGTCGGCCTCAACGGCGGCGATCACGGTCTTCGGTTCGAACCCTGCGTCGGTCAGCTGACGGATCGTGCGGGACTTAATGCCGGCGATCTCGGCGGCGTCCTTGCTGTCCTCGCGCAGGAACGCCACGTCCCGCTCGTCGTACCAGAGCTCAGCGCCCTCAGGGACGTCGATCAGGGTCGACAGGGCGCCCGCGGCCTCCCGCCACAGCGGGCGCATCGTGGCGTCAGCGAACCGGCGCCGGGCGGCGATGTAGTTGCCCGCGTTCAGCGAGGAACCGGCCAGGCCCTCGGAGAAGCCGACGATGGACGGAGGCACCCCGGCCGCAGCCGCGAGACGGGACTCCCCGGCACCCTGCGTGACTTTGAAGTCCAGCTGGCGCAGATCCTTGCCCGCGATCGTCACATCCGCGCCACCGCCCAGGAACAGCGTCCGATAGGCGTTGTCGACGCCCACGTGGGAGGCGTCCATGACGGCCTTGAGCTTCGCGAACTTCTCGGGCGTCACCGACGCGTCATAGGACACGATGACCTGCGGCATCGCCCCGTTCTCGAAGAACTTCAGCTTGTGCGACGTCGCCGCCGAGTCGGCGATGACCTCCCGCACCACCGGCGTCAGCCACGACATGCCCCGGAAGTGGAACTCCGGATCCGGGATCGGAGCGAAGTGCGCGACCTGCTCGGGCAGCAGGAACACCGGGTTGTCCCAGTTGCCCTGCGGGGCGTAGCCGTAGCCGACCAGATCGGAATCGATGGCGTCCCCGGCCAGGTGCGGTTCCTCCTCGGAGCCGGTGACGATGATGACCCAGTCCGGGCGCAGCCTCTTCAGCCGGCCGGGGTTGTAGTTGGTGACGAACCCGTTTCCGTTCAGGTCGCCGTCCTGGATGAACCGCGACAGCAGCTTGCCCGTCGTCCCGCCCGCCCACGGCTTCTCCAGCGGCGTCAGGGCCTGCGTGCCGAACAGTTCGCCCGGCCGGCCGTTGCGGATCTGCCGGAACTGGAACCGGGCCTCGGAGAACACCAGCTGACGCACCAGCATGAGCGCGAACACGGGCCCGTTGCGCTTGTACGCGAAGCGGACCGCAGCCTCGAAGTCCCAGGCCGAGGAACGCTCCTCGCCGCCGGACGGCCGCCCCAGACCGAAGTAGGTGTTGCCTCCGGTCGACCAGGACGCGTCATCGAGCGCCGACGCCAGGTCGAACCGCTGGAACGCCCTCTGCAGCAGGTTCACAGGTCATCACCGCCCTTAGGGGGTCGCTTCTCTCCGACGTCGACCAGCAGCAGGCACGAGGCCGCCCCGATGACGCCCGCGACCATCAGCCCCCACCCCACCCCGGTCTCGATGCCCACACCCGCCGCAGCGGCCAGGCAGCCGGCCGTGTAGCCGATCCGGGACCACGCCAGCGCTGGCACCCGCTTCAGCCGGCTCATCCGTACTCCGCCCACGGCTCCGACTCCTCCTCCGGCTCCTCAAGCTCCGCCGAGAGCCCCCACCTCGCGAGCGTCGCCGCCACCAGCGGGCTGATGTCCACCGACACGATCCGCCGGGCCCACGCCCACGCATCACCCAGCGGCCGCTTCTGCGCGCCCGCCAGCGCCGACGCCATCTGCGCGTCGTCACGGTGCGTCAAAGTCCCCTCGATCACCGCGTCGTAGAACTGGGACGTGGCGTGGACGACGTCCCGCGTCTTGGTCTGCACAATCGGGGCCAGGAGCCGGGGCTCCTCCTCCTCGTCGTCGGGGTCGACCTTCAGCGCGTCCGTCAGATCGCCGATGAGCGAGCCGGCCGGACTGCCCGGGTCGACGACCCAGCACCGCGGCCCCCACTTCTCCGTGAGCTCCCGCGCCCGCTGCCTCACCCAGCCCGTACCGGGCCGATGCTCAACCACCTCGACATGCGTCCCGCCCTCCCAGCGGAACGCCGCCACGATCGCCGTGTGCGACCGCTCAGGCGTCGTGTCGAGGGCGAACGCCACCGCGTCCTCGGGATTCGCATTGAAGGCCGTCAGGGCCCGCCACACGTCCTCTGCGATGACCTGCCAGGTGTCCGCCTCGTCCGACGGGTATTCGCCCTCACCGAGCCGCTCACGGGCGTAGCCGTCCTTGCTCAGCGTCGACCGCTCGTTGGCCACCTTCTCCAGCGTCAGCCGGTACCCAATGGCCGGGTTGGACTTCAGCACCGCCTCGTCGGAGGCTGCGTCGTCGTGCTCGGTGCAGCCCGGCGCGCACTCGACGACGTGCAGGTTGGCGGACCACTCGAAGTAGGCCAGCGACGGATCCGGCACCCCGGCCTCGAGCGCGGCCATAGCCCGGCGCCGCAGACGCCCCAGCTGTACGGACGGCGCACCGATGCCGGCTGATCCGAGGTACCAGATCTGCGGGTTCTCCACCGCGGCCATCGTGGGCAGCAGGGCGTCCATCGCCTCGTCACCGAGGATCATGTCCTCGTCGAGGATGTTGCAGTCGCCGGTGAAACCGCGGCCGCTGCCCTTCGAGCGAGCAATGAACCGCAGCACCTGCCCGCTGTGCAGCTCGATCGATTCCTCACCGACTGTGTACCGGTACGCCTTGACGCGTTTGTGCAGGTCAGGGCACCCGCGGATCAGGCGCTCGATCCGCTTGAACGCGTTCTTCGCCGTCTTGAACTCGTGCGCGGACAGCAGGATCAGCCGCTCGCCACCGATGAACAGACCCCACAGGACCCGGGCCTCGATGACCGCGCCCTTGCCGTTCTGCCGGGGCACGTTGACGCAGCACTCGAACGCCGCCCACGACCCGTCCGGCTTCTCGCCCATTCCGACCCGCAGCACGTGCTGCTGCCACGGGTCCAGCTTCAGCCCGGCCTTGCGCGCGAGGTCGATCGCTTCCTGGCCCGCGGTCGACACCGAGGGCGGGGCGATCTGGATAGGGGGCTCCTGCCAGCCGCACAGCGGGGCGTCACTCACCGGCAGCGGGGAGCGCACGGAGTCTGGCCCGGCGCTCTTCTCGGTCACGAGTGATGTCATCGACCGCGTCCCCCTTCGACTGGACGGGCGCGAGCTTGCGCAGGTCGGCCATGATCGACCGGAGTTCGCGGGCGGCGACCGCCTTGGCCGTCGGGGCATCGGTGCCGTCGATCGCCTTGGCGAGGTCGAGGGCGACGGCGGCCATTCCCGGCGAAGTCTCCTCCGCGTGAAGATCTTCAAGCTCGGCGGCGATCTTGTCGGCGACCGTCATGATCACTCCCGGGCGTCACACAGGGTGATGGTCACCCAGAGTGAAAACGGACATTTCCGCGAAGCTTGGATTCGCGAAATAGATCTTGAAAATCGGCCGCGCAAAAAATCGGGCGACAAGGGCGTTTGGGTCGCCCGGCCTCCCGATTTACGTCGGGAACCCGCCCCCTCCCCTTGCGCTCGATCACCCTCGTGATCACGCCCTTGCCTGGGGTCACCAGTCCCGGGCTGGGGGCCGGATCACCTGGGGTGACGATGCCTTGCGCTGCCGGTACCAGCGGCTGGCTACTCTCCGCATGGCCGGGTCGCGCATGGCCTCGATGCGCTGCATGACCACGTCTTGGCCGGGGTCGACGGCGATGATGCGTGCGTCGAGGCGCCTGTACCGGGCGAGTGCCTTGGCGCTGGGCATCGTGTGGATGAGGTATACGTCGACCTGGTCCCGTACCTGGAACGCTTCGTCCATGGCGGCGTACCTGGCGCGGTGGGCTACCCGTAGCTGTACGGGGTCTTGGTTCCAGGTGGGTGCGCCGGGGCCGGAGAGGGCGCGGGTGATGAGGTCGAGGTCGATGACGATGTCACGTGGCTTGGCGTGGGACTGGATCCACGAGGATTTGCCGGAGGCCGGCGGGCCGGTGACGACGTACAGCACGCTGCGTCACCCCGCCTTGTGTGGCCTTCGTCGAGCCCGGCCGCGACCATCGCGCAGCACCCAGACCGCGAACCGCAGCCGCGACCGCAGGGACTGTCCGGCGAGGCCGAAGATGCTGAAGACGTCGAGGGCGATGTCAACGTGGTCGCGGTCGGGGCGGTGCTCGGCGACGGCGTCAACGTAGGAGAGGACATCGAGCCCGGCCTTGCTGCGCCCCTCACGCCGGGCCTCGGCCTCGGCGATGGCACCGGCTGTCCACCAGTCGTACTCGCGGGTGCCGCGCTTCGGGATGCTCATCGTCACCACTTCCGTGCGGGACGTCCGGACTGGGGGCGCCGCGGCGCGGTGCGGTTGCCACGGCTGCTGTTGCACCGTCGGTGTGCGGGCCGGGCGTTGGCGGGGTCGAGGAGGTCACCGCCGCGGGACAGCGGGACTTCGTGGTCAAGGGTGAAGGACAACGGGTGGCGTGCGTCGAGGTTGTACCCGATGTTGTGGCCGCACCACCAGCACGGGAGGTGCTGGGCTCGGAGCCAGGCGCAGAGCCGCCGGTAGGGGCGCCCGTTGCGGGGGTTGCCGGACACGGCGACCTCCTTGCACGGCGAAGCCCCGGGGGCTCGGTGGCCGCTCCGGGGCTTCGTCGTGGATTGTGTGGACGGCGGCCGTCACTGCCGAGTGTCACGGGTGCGTCCCGTGGATCATGCCGTCCGTGCCGGTTGAGGGCACAGCTGTACACCGAGATCGTGGCTCACCGATCGTCGCACGTCAAGCGGCTGTGGCTCCGCGCTGTCCGGGGCGGCAGGGCTTGGCCGCCAGCATGGCCTCCGTGACGTCGGCGACGCGGAAGTACGGGCGCTTGGGCGAGCCTCCGCAGCGGGTGAGGATGCCGCGGCGGACCCAGTCGCGGATGGTGGCCGGCTTCACGCCGCAGGCGCGGGCGGCCATCGAGGTGGTGAGCAGTCCTGGGGGCAGGGCGAGGTACTCCATGCCCTCCATGATGCGGCAGGGAGGGAGGCCGCGGAGGGGAGGACGAAGCGCTGTTTCCTGGCCGTGGGCGTGCTCCGGGAGGCCGCCTCCCTTGCCTCCCTGACTGGCCATTTGTGCAGGTCATGTACAGGGAGGCAGGCCGGGGAGGCGGGTAGGGAGAACTCCCCGGGATCCGGGTGCCTCCCTACTCGTCGAGGTCGTCTTCTTCGTCGGCGGCGCGGTCGGCGATGGCGTCGGCGATGCGCTGTCGGCTGACGTGCATGACGCCGCCGGTCTTGTACTCGCCGTGCCCGGCGTCGTCCAGGACGCGCTTGAGGTCGCGGAAGGACCAGTTGTCGTAGGCGGCCGGGTTGTGGTCGCTGAGCCGGTGGAGGACGTCCTGGGTGCGCAGCTTCGTCTCGTGTCCGAGGACGGTCAGGATGTCGGCGAGGTGGTCGGCCGGAGTGTAGGCGGGCGTCTCCGGGTCCGCAGTGCCCTCGTACAGCCCCATCGCGCGCTCGACGACCGGGGTGACCTCGTCGATGCCCTTGTCGGGGTCGCGGGCGACGTAGTGGGCGCGGACCACCTCGAACGGCTTGCTGCTGAACCCGACGGTGACGGCGGTGCCTACGTCCTCGCCGGGGATGAGCGTGGTGGCGGTGATTCCGGCCTTGTGCCGGCCGGAGCCGAGGAGGCCGTCGTTGGCGACGTGGTCGCCGACCGCGAAGGCGACGCGGTGGGAGGTGTTGCGGGTGACGTCGCGCGGCAGGCTGTCCGCGGTCGGGGAGACGGTGACCCACACCAGGGTGATGGCGGTCTTCCTCGCCTTCTTCATCACCTTGATGGCCAGCTCGGCGGCCTCTTTGCCGTACTCCTTGTGCATGAACAGTTCGTGGCACTCGTCGAAGACGACGACCTTCGGACGCATCCGCGGGTCCTTCAGGGCGAGTTCGCGCGTCACCTTGGTGGCGCCGTCGCCGAGTTCTTCCAGCAGCTTGCCCCGCATCGTCACCTCGTCGCGCAGGCTGCGCAGGGCCTTGAGGGCGGCCTCGATGTCCTCGTCGTCGTCTCCCTTGACGAGCGTCTTCAGGCGGGGCTTGAGCGGGTCGTAGTCGGTGTTGTAAGCCATCACGTAGGCCTCGACAATGACGAGCGGGTCGAGGATCGCGCCGAGCAGCAGGGCGATGACCAGGGATGACTTGCCGGAGCCCATGATTCCGCCGACCATGTAGTTCGCGGCCATGAGCTTCCCGATGATGGGCTCGCCCCGCTGCGAGACAGCGACGGGCACGCCCTTGAAGTAGTCGGTGGTGCCCTCGGTGAGCAGCGGCCACGGCGGCACGGCGCCGGACAGGGAGCCCTGGTCGGCGACCCACAGGTCGAGGACACCGGGCTGCTTCGGCGGTTCGGTCGGCCACACCTCGACGGGCTTGCGCAGCAGGTTGTGGGCCAGGACCGACTTCTTTCCGGCGATCATTTCGACGGTGACGCCCATCGGGAGCTGCAGCTGGGTGTGCCAGCCGTTCCCGGACCGGGTGGTGGGCTGTACCCAGCGGGGCTGCCAGCCGTCCTTGATGGCTTTGTTGAGCGGGGCGAGGCCGAGGTTGCCGAGGGCGCGGATGATGGCGCCTTCGTCGGGGACGACGTCCCGCTGCTCGGGGTCGCCGGGGAGGGCCCAGGTCGGGGCGGTCTGCCGGTGGCGGCCGACGGCCCACACTCCGGCGAGGGCCAGCCACGGCAGGGAGAACAGCAGGGGATCCCAGATGACGCCGGCGACGAACGCGACCCAGCTGACGAAGGTGATGACGGTGTTGAGGGGGGTGAGGACGTCGTGGACGTCGTGGTTGGCCCAGGCGAGCATGATGCCGAGCGCCAGCAGCATGCCAGTGGCGGCGCAGGAGCCCATGAACAGGGCTTTCGGCGCGTTGATGGCGAGTTGCAGCAGTTCCATGCGGCGGCGGTGGCGGGACTGCCGGAAGATGTAGGCGCGCTGTTCCCAGTCGCGGGCGACGTCTTCCTGTCCGGCGGCTTCGGCGGCCCGCATCATGCGTTCGTGGCGGGCGGTGGTGCGGGAGTCCCAGGCGCGGCGGGTGAGGATGCGGGTTCCGCCGGCCAGGTAGGAGCCGTGGCGGACGAGGACGCGGTAGGTGTTGTGCTCGCGGGCCTCGACGACCACCCGGCGCAGGGAGTCGATGCGGACTCGGCGGCGGGTGGCCTGCACGTTTTCGGTGGCGGGCGGGGCGGCGGGTGCGGGTGTCTGCTCCGGTTCGGGCGCGAACTTGAGCAGGGACACTGTCGGTTTGGCGTGCCCGTTGACCTGCTCGGGGATGGTGTCCGTCATGCTGGTGTCTCCGGTCGTTCTATGGGCGGTCCGGGGCCCGGGGACGGCCGCTGACTTGGCGGAAAGGGCCGTCCCCGGGGTGGAGCTACTGGCCGTTGGCGATGCGCTTGCGGGCCTTGTCGTAGATGGCCTCGACGCGGCGGTCGGCGCGCGGGGTGCCGCCGGCGCCGCGCAGAATCTGCCACGCGCCGCGGGCGTCGGCGCGGAGGACGGCCCGCTTCTCGGCGCCGTTCAGGTCGTCCCAGGTGATGTCCTTCTTGGCCACGGGTTCTTCCTCCAAGCGGGCCGGACGGTCCGGCCCCACCGCGCCCCCGCCACCGATGGTCAGGACGACCATCGGTCGACGGAGGACGGAAGGGCCGTCAGCGGCGGGGGTAGCCGTGGCCGGGCGGCGGGTAGGGGGTGCCGTCGACCTCGGCGCCGGTGGCCGAGATGATGACGTCCTCGAAGTCGTCGAGGTCGCCGGTCTTGCCGTCGTAGGCGGCGTCGAGGCTGTCGAGGATCCGTATGGTGCGGGCCTGGTCGTCCTTGGCGGTCTCGGTGCGGCGGAAGATGCCCATGGTCAGTGCCCCTTCCGCTGCAGGTCCTGCCAGACGGAGCGCAGGACGAGCAGGCAGACGGTGGCGCACACCGCGCCGACGGCGACGGCGACCGCGAGGAGCGCGGCGGCCATGGCCAGGAAGGTGAGGGCGACCGCTCCGCCGATACCGGCCGCGACGTACAGGCCCACGGGCCGCTGGACGCGGGGCGCGGGCGCCGGGGCCGGGGTCTGCTGCTGGGTGATCTGCTGGGCGGCGAGGACGGCGGCGACGATCCGTACGACGTCGGTGTTCTCGGCGGCCTCCAGCGCGGCGGCCTCAGCCTTGGCGAGCGGGTCTCTCTCGGTCACCGCGACCACCTCCGGGAGGGCAGGTGCGGGCGGGCGGCGAGGCCGACGACGAACGCGACGGTAACGGGCTGCACGACAGCGGCCAGCACGTCGGCGACCGGGGCGAGCGGAAGCCCGAACAGCAGCCAGAGGACGCCGAGGACGGCACCGAAGAGGAGCGGCTTCATGACCATCACCGGCCTTCCGGGGTGACCACCAGGCGGCGCAGATCCGTGGCGTCGCGGCGACTGATTCCGAACTCGTCGCGCAGCTGCTCGATGGTCACCGGCCGCTGCCCGGAGTTCAGCCGGTCCCGGTTCAGCTTGTGGGCCCGTTTCAGCAGCTCGCCCGGGGTGAGGGCGATGACCTGGGTCACCACTTCTCGGGGGTGCTGGGCGAGGGCGCTCGCGGTCACCTTGCGGGTCGTGTCGTCCGGCTGGCCGGGGTCGTTGGTCTCGGTCTTCCAGTGCCAGGGCACGGTTTCGGGGATGACCATCTGCGGGGGCTCGGGGAGGGCGGGCGGCTGGTCGTCGTCGATGCGCTCCAGGGTCACCGGGGCGGGCACCTCGGATGTGGGCAGAGAACGTGGCACGTTCTCTGCCGGTTCCGCGTCGGCGGCCTCTTGGTGACCGGCACCGAGGGAGTGCACCCGCCAGAGCACCAGCGGGGCGATCGCCGAGACGGCGACGACCAGGGGCACGGACACGGCCACCAGACCGGCCGTGACGAGGTGGCTGGCGGCGTTGACGCCGATCATCGCGGCGACTGCGGCGAGGACCTCCCGGCCGGTCCGCAGCGCGCGGACGGTGTACAGGTCGAGGGCGCCGGGGACGGCGGCGGCTACCCACATGTTGAAGCCGACCGCGCGCGCCAGCTCGTACTCGGCGGACGCGGTGGCCACCAGGGCGGCGGCGAGGGCGCCCCACTTCAAGTAGTCGTTGCTCACTGGTCCTCGCTCTCGCGGACGCGCTGCAGCTCGACGGCGAGCTGGTCGAGGACGTCGCAGTGGGCGCGGACGAGGTTGGTGAAGGAGCGCACTTCGTCCGGGTCGCAGTTGATGATGTCGCCGCCGACCTCGATCGCGAGGAGCGGCAGCGGCTCGGGGGCGAGCTCGGAGAACGGCGCGCGGGAGATCCAGGCGGTGAGGAACTCGGCGGGGCCGCGCCGGGTGTCCACGACGGCGGCCACCTCGGGCCCGTTGTGGGTGATGTCGGCCTTGTACTGGGCGCGGTCGTCGTCGTGTCCGTTACACCAGTCGGGTTCGTCGATCTCCAGGCTCTTGGTGACGAAGACGTTGACCTGGACGGTGCGGGGCGCGCTGGTCACGGGCGCTCACCCCGCTCGGACTCGATCGTGGCGAACAGGCAGCGCAGCCGGGCGTTGAGGGCGAACGCGGCCTTCTGCATGTCGACGTCGTCGTGGATGTTCAGGCCGGCGGTCTCGTCGAGGATGCGCCGGGTGACGGCGATCTCGACGTCCAGGTGGAACGGTCCGGAAGGTTCGCGGTTTGGAGTGTGCAGCGGGTCGTAGGCGGTCACCGGGTCACCGGTCCCGGGGTCCTCGATGAGGTGGGTGTCGTCGCGGTGGTCCTGGGCGCGGCGGTCTGCGCTGGACTCGTAGTCCTGGCGGCAGAGGCGGTGCAGCTCGGTCATGGCGGGGGACAGGGCGGGCGCTGGCGTCTCGGTGTCCGGTTCGGCGTCGAGGGCGCGCAGGAGGAGGCGGAGGGCCTCGCGCAGGGAGAGGATCTGGTCGCTGTCGAGGAGCTGCTGGGCGACGCTGACGGCGACTTCGAGGTCGCTCGGCTCGACGGCGGGAAGGGTGGTGTCGTCCGCGCACGTGGACGTGGAAAGATCGGTCATGCCGACTCCTGGTGTAGTCAGGATGTTCGGTGGAGGGTCGGGCGGCGCGCGCGCCTCCTCGGTGTTCCAGCACCGTGGAGAGCTGCTGTCCGGCCCTCGCTGTCTATTCGGTTGTGTACTTCTTGATCGCCTTCGCCACGGCGGTCCAGCTGATGCCCAGCTGTTTCGCCACGGCGTAGACGCTGCCGAGTTCGGCAGCCCCTTCCTTCAGGGCTTCCGCTCGTCTCTTTCGGGCCCGCTCCGCCTGGTCGTCGAGCTGTTCCAGCAGCACGTCTTCCGTGCGGATCCGGTCCCTCCATGAGGGTGTCTCCACCTCTCCGAGGTTATCAAACCCCCCGTTATATGCAACCCCCTGAGTGATACTCATGCTGCGTCCTTCGGCTGGTAGTGCCGCAACAGCAGCAGGTCCTGCTCGGTCTGGTACGCCGTCCCGCACCAGCGGCACCGCACCGGCCCGCCGGGCAGGCGTGTGAGAACGGCGCCGCACACGGTGCCCTCGTCGTCTGTGACCGCGATGCACAGCCCGATCCGCTGCGGCCGCGGCGGCGGGTCCCCGACGATCGACAGCGCGGCGCCCTCCATCTCCCGCACCTCGCGGGCGAGGTCGCCGGCCGCCGGGTAGTTGGCGGCAATCCACTCCAGCTCCATGCCGAGCCAACGGCACGCGACCGCCACCCGGCGGCCCATACGCCCCTCGACGGGCGGGGCGCCGTGGTGGGGCCAGCGCACCCGCTGTACGTCCGCCCGCCACGACTCCAGGACGAGGGCGATCCCGCCGGACCGGAGGTCGATCACGTCCTCGTTGAGCGGCGACCGCGAGCCGGCCGGGCCGGAGGAGACGTGCTCGCCGAGCCCGGACTGGCGCGGCACCAGGTGCACGGCGAGTTCCTCGAACAGGGCGGGCAGGCGCTCCAGGCGCCCGGCGAGGGCGTTGACGTCGCCCTCGCACAGGTAGCCGTGCTCGAGGTCGCGCTCGCACACGCCGCAGGACGCGGTCATACCCGGCTCCGGTTCTGCAGCTGGTACAGGCGCAGGCTGCGGTGGAAGCGATCAGCCTCCAGGATGCGCCGCTGACGGCGGACGGCGGCGGCGTCGCGGCGGGCGTCGCGCCAGCCCCAGAAGGCGTTGAGGACGTTCATCAGCTGAGCGCCGAGGGCGACGCCGGTGAACAGCATCAGGATCTCGTTGTCGGTCATCTCGACCTCCTAGAAGGGCGGTTCGTCGGAGTAGCCGGCGCCCTGCGCGGCGGGCTGTTGAGGGGCGTTGCCCCATCCGCCGTTCTGCTGCTGACCGTTGGCGGGCTGGGCGGTGGACCACGGGTCACGTGATTCACCTGAATTACGTCCCTGCTGGCCGCCGCTGTGTCCGGATCCGGACACGCCGCCCGCCGGGTTCTTCGTCACCTTCGCCGTGGCCCGGGCGAGGGACGGGCCGACCTCGTCGACGTCCAGCTCGAACACCGTGCGCTTCACGCCCTGGCCGTCCTCGTAGGACCGCTGCTTGAGTCGACCCTGGACGATGACGCGGACGCCCTTGGCGAGGGACTCGGCGACGTTCTCGGCGGCCTGCCGCCAGACGGAGCAGGTGAGGAAGAGCGTCTCGCCGTCCTTCCACTCGTTCGTCTGCTTGTCGTAGATGCGCGGGGTGGAGGCGATGCGGAACTTGGCGACGGCGGCGCCAGCCGGGGTGAATCGGAGTTCGGGGTCGTCGACCAGGTTGCCAACGACGGTGATCACGGTCTCGCCTGCCATGGCGGACTCCTTCGGGATGAGACGGTCAGGGTGACCGTCTGATGCGGGATGCTGGGTGGGAGGCCGGGCCCGATAACCGCGGGCCCGGCCGGTTGCATGCGGGTCAGGAGTCGGAGCGCGGTGCCAGGTGACGGTGCTCGTCGGGCAGGTGGCCGTCGCACCAGGTGCCGATGGTGAGGTGCATGCCGTGGTTCTCGACGACCTTCCACACGGCCGCGTCCGTGCAGTCCTGCCTGCCCTCGGGGATGCGGTTGATCGTGCAGGGCTGTGTGCCGGGCTCGAAGGAGAACACCCAGCCGTCGGCGCCGTGGAAGACGCGCACCTCCGGGCCTTCGTCGTCCTCGCCCGTGCCGTTCGCGCCGTTCAGGTCCTCGACCACGTTCAGGTCGAGCGCGGCAGCGGTGTCGCCCAGCGCCATGAACGTCTCCTCGTCGAGCACGTCGATGAGGACGGCCGCGGCCTGGTGGAGGGCAGATGCGGCATAGGCGCGGCCGACGGCGGCGAGCGCGGCGTACAGCGCCTCCTGGTGGGCCGTCCGCTCGTCCTGCTCTTCGTGGTGGCGGGCCGCGTGGTGGCGGATGTCGTAGGCATCCAGGGCGGCGCCCATCACGCGGTCGAGGGCGAGCCTGCTGTAGGGGTCGTCGTGGTTGAGGGTGAACTGGGCGATGGGTTCGATCGCGAGTTCAAGGTCGGACATGACGGTCTCCTTCGGGTTGGACAGCCGCCGGTTGACGGCTGGCAGTCAGATGCCGTCGATCTGGTTGAGCTCGCCGAGGATGCGGGCGGCCGTCGCCTGCGGGAGGGGTTCGACGCCGGCTCCGTATCCGGTGATCAGGACGGGCCCGTGAAAGCTGTCGGTGATTCCGTAGAGGTTGGCGAGGGCGTCGGCGAGGCGGTTGTAGGGCCAGTGGTTGCGGCCGTCTTCGTCGATCCAGATCGTGACGCCGCTGGCGAGGGGGATGTCGAAGGCCTCGATGGTGGTGCAGCGGAGGACCGCGGCGGCGTACTCGGCGAAGTGTTCGCGGTTGGCGGGGAGGTTGAGGGTGGTGATCGTTTCGTCCTCGGTGATGAGGATGGCGTCGTCGAACTTCACGGGGATCTCCTTCGTGTCGTTTGCGGGGGTCGGGCTGACTCCCGCGGTTCCGTCCGTCGTGCGGGCGGAAGCCTGGTTGCGGAGCTTGGCGGCGTGCCGGAGGGCGAGGCCGCGTTGCCGGGCGGCGGCGAACGCTGCGCGCCGGCGCTTGGCCGCCTCGGCCCGGGCGTGGGCGGCGGCGATCTTCTCGGCGACCACATCGTCGACGTTCACGCCTCGGCCCGACCCGGGTCGTGCAACGGCCGGTAGACGACGTGACGGTGGAGCGTTTCGAACGAGCTCTCGGTGTGGGCGAACGGCGGGAAGCCGGGGGAGTTGTCGACGAACGGCAGGAGGATGTCGTCGCCGTGCTTGTCGGTTGTGACCTTCCAAGCGATGACGGGGTCGAGGCTGACCTCGCCGTCCTCGTCGGTCTCCTCGAGGTACCAGCCCGGCTGTGCAGGGATGACGTGGCTTTCTGTCATTTCTGTCAGGCACTCCTAAGGCGTGTTTCTGATACTTCTTTCTTCTTCCAGGAGGAATCCCAGACGAGGGGATGGGGAGCGAACCGCGGGCTCGGAGCCCGGCCGCGCTGCCCCTCCGGCCGCTCGGGCGCGGGCAGCGGGACGACCCAGCCCTTGTCCACGAGCACATGGATCGCGTCGTACACGGTCTCGGAGGTCACGCCCTCCGGCCCCCACGAGTTGCCGTCCACACCGCGCTGTGCGTCCCGGACGGTGAACGGCTCGCGTCGCTTGTCCTCCTTGCGGCGGCGCAGCCACTCCAGGACGTCCCGGGCCGGCATGAGCTTGGCGTCCCGGTTGGCGCCCATCAGGTCGAGACACAGCCGGGCGTGCGTCACGAAGTACGGGGCCATCGCGAGTGCGGCTCGCAGTTGTTCGCCCTGTACCTGGGTGGCGTCTGGGTCCTCGTAGAGGGTGATGAGCGCGGCGATGCGCGCGAGTTTGCCGGGCAGCTTGCTCGCCCAGGAGGCCATCGGGTGGAGGTCGCCACCGCGGCGCAGACGCTCCTGCATCTGCTCCTGGAAGACGTACATCTCCTCGCTGGCCTCGTCGGTGAAGGTCACCGCGCGGACCATGGTGTTCTTCCACAGCCCATGGACCAGCTTCCCGAGCCGGTATCGCAGGTCGTCCATCAGCTCGGAGGGGATGGGCACGGAACCGCGCGGGTCCTGGTAGCCGAGCCGGGACGCCGGGAAGCCGTAGAGGAACCGCTGCACGAACCCGTTGTGCAGCATCTCGTCGTCCTTCTTCCGGCCAAGCTGCTCCAGGATGATCGGCTGGACGAGCAGGCCGATGGTCAGGTGCGCGCTCTCCATCTCGATGGAGTCCCGGCCGATGCGGTCGACGGGCATCGCCTTGCCGTCGTAGGCGTCGAGGGCGAACCCGGTGTCAGACGTGCCGCTGTTGTAGAGCCCGCCCATCTGCTTGATGAGGGTGCCCTCGGAGTGGATGACGCCCATCCGGCCGCCCTGCTGCGCGGCCTTCACCGGCATGGCGGCGGGCGTGATGTCACCGAACAGCAGCCGGGGCAGCGCGGGCACCGGGCCCATCTCCCGCAGCTCCTGCTTGGCGAGCTTGGCCTCGTCCATGCGGAGCGCGCGCAGGTCCGGCTTGGCCTTGATCGCTGCCTTCTCGGCGTCGTCGAGGCGGGCCTGCGCAATCTTCAGCATCTGCTCGGCGTCCTCGATCTCGGGGATCGCCTTGGCCTGCAGCTCCCGCTCGATGCCGCGCAGCGTGTCGCTGAACGGGGCCTCGGCCGCGCTCTTCCGCTCGCCGGCCCCGGCGACGGTCGCCGTCCACAGGGCGGGCGCCTCGGACCAGCCGGGACGTACCCGCACCTGGACGCGTCCGCCGGCCGCCACGGAGACGGTCGACAGCGCGATCATCGCGGGAATGTCCGGGGCGACCTGCACCTGCGCGGTCACCGCGTTGACGACGTCCGCCAGGTGCGGGCCCAGCAGGTCGACGGGGAACGGCGCGAGGGTGGGCCGATCGATGGATAGCGGCTCGTCCCAGTCGGCTTCCACCCCTACGGACTGCCTGACAGAAATGACAGAACTCTCGACGGGGGGCTGCCCGGGCAGCAGTCGAGGGCGGTCCTCCCGTCCGACCGGCGGCCACGGGTGGCGAGGCTGAGCCATGCCTGCGCGCAGGCCGGACTCGATCGTCGGCAGCGCCCGCCCCTCCGGGTGGTTCCCGGCCCGGGCTGCGGCGAGCAGGTGCTCGCGGGCCTCGCCCTCGGTCAGCGCGCCCGCGCCGACGAGCGTGCCGAAGTTGAACGCGGCCGTGTTGATCGTGTTGTTCTGGTCTCCGTCCGGAGCACGGGTGATCGCGTCGCATTCGTCCTGAACCACCTTGCGGGTGTAGGAGTCGAGGCGATCCATGGGGATGGTGCCCCTGCCGACTGGCGCGGGCGGGGCAGCCGGCCGCGAGGTGAGGGCGTCGAGCAGCCACTCGGGTGCTTGCTCGGGCGGCTGCTCCGGGTCCTCCAGCGTGTAGATGACGCCGGACTGGTGGAGCGAGCCGGGCCCGATGACGTAGGCGTTCCCGGCTCGGACGTCCCCGTCGAACTGCCCTTTGAGCGAGCCGAGACCGTTGCCGAGCTTCAGCTCGGCGGGGGCCCAGAGATAGTCGTGGTAGCCCTTGGCGGTGCGCACCCGCATGGTGGCCGGCCAGGTCTCGCCCCGGGCCTTGGCGACGTCCTCGATGGCGCCGGGCCGGTCGCTGTCCACGACGAGCAGCTGCTCACCGGCCGGGCCGCGGCAGGCTCCGACGTACACCCCGACGTTCTGAGGGCGCTCCGTGAGCAGGCGGCGGATCTTCTGGGCGTCCGTCGTGTGGTCGCGGGTGAACGGCACGGACGGGTGCTTGCCCCGCTGCTCACAGGTCGAGGGGTCGTGTCCTCGACCGATGCCGGAGCACTGGGGGAGCTCAGGGTGGTCGACGGCGAACGCCTCGAATCGGCGCTCGGCGAGCCAGACGCCTCCGCCCACCGGGGTGGACAGGTCGGCGTTCGGCTCCATCTCATCGGTCACGCTGCACCGCCGGGAAGTAGTACGTGCCCGTCGGGCGTCCGATGCAGCGCGAGCGTCGGGGGCAGACGCGCGGCGCCGAGGCGAGGCCGGCGGGGTGGATGTGCTGGTGGTCGCAGAACGGGCAGTCGACGACGAGCTGTGCGCGCGGCTTGCCGTCCTCGTACTGCGTGTCCCGGTACGGGACGAGGCGGGCCGCGGCGGCGGCCATGCCGAGCCGGACCGGGGGCGGCTGGGTCTCCGCCTGGTCCTGCTCGGTGTCCTCCCCGAAGAGCGGGAGGACGGTGGTCGTGCTGTTCACGAACGTTGCTCTCTTCTACGAGCGGGGCCAGTGAGGTTCGTGAGTGCGCCTGCGGCCCCGGGCCTGGGGGATGGCCCGGGGCCGCAGCGCTTCCCCGGTCAGCCGGGGTTTCGCCGCTTGGTCTTGGCGACCTCGTCGCCCACGGCGATGACGTCGTTGATCCACCGGCGGACGGCGGAGAGCACCGTGACCGGGCTGGGCTGCTCCATCAGGTGTGCGCGGATGTTGTCGAGGATCAGCTCATGCCGGGCGTACTCGGCCGCGTGCTGCACGTACACGTCCTCGGGGGCGGAGCTGGCGGGCTCGTCTGCCGGGCACTCGCCCGTGGAGTAATCGGTCACCGGGCACCTCCCATCCACCGAGCCATGAAGACGATGGCGTCGTCGCGATGGCCGTCGCAGACGGGGATGTCGCGGCGAACCGGGCTGCCGTCGTGAACGCGGAGGACGGATCCGGCCGGATGCGGGCAGCCGCCGCAGCGGTGGCCCTTGAAGTCGGCGAGGGTGCAGTCGCACCAGGAGCACTGCTCGCCGTCGGCGTAGTCGTGGACGATGGCGATCGTGCGACCGTCGGCCGCCTCGTCGCGCGCGGTCGCGAGCGCCTGGTCGGACCAGAACGTCTGCTGCGGGGTACGGGTCACGGCCGGCCTCCCTTCTTGGCGACGGCGGCCTGGGCCGCGCGGTAGACGTGGGGACTGGACCGGCGACGCCCGGAGGCGACGGCCCGCTCGTCGAACACGGCGGACGCGGCGAGCGGGGAGAGCGTCGTCCACGCGGCGGCGGGCCAGCCCGGACCGGGCGGGACCTCGGGCAGGCCCTTCAGCGCGTTCGGGGTGTGTGCAGGACAACGCATCCCGGGCAGGTAGCGTCGTACGCCGTCAACTTCCTTGCAGTGCCTTCGTTCGGCGCCAATCCAGTGGTCGCACTCGGGGCGCGTCTCGTCCTTCACTGGTCCCCTCCGAGGGCGCCGAGCGGCCCGCGGCGGATCTGCTCGCGGATGACCTCGTCGGAAGGAATCGGTCCGTCGCGGAGGAAGGCGTCGGCCATGGTCTCGCCGGTCTCGTGGGCGGTGCCGTCCTCGGCGATGCGCACCACGTTGATCTGGTCGGCGATCCCGGAGGCGATGGCGGCCTTGCGGAACGCGGGCTGCACGTTGGCCATCAGCTCCTTGCCCCACGGCCCGTCGAGGGCGAGCAGCAGCGCCATCTGCCAGTTGCAGACGGGGACCTGATGGGTGCCGCCGTCTGCGCGGTGGTTGGTGAACTCGTCCACCCTGGGGGTGGTGGCCGGCTCTTCGGCGGACTCGGTGATCTCCTCCTCGCGGAGGCGGTGCCACTGCTCCGGCGTGGCCCCAGTGATCTCCAGGACTTCATGGACGAAGAACCAGTCGCCGTCGCCGTCCTCGGGGTCGGCGAGCGCGGGGCGCAGGCTGCCGAGCCCCATGAATCCCACCGTCTTGCTGACGTCCGGGATGTTGCGGCCCTGCCGCTCGGCGAGGTCGCAGACGGAGAAGATCGTGCGGGCCTTGTAGCGGGCCAGTTTCCCGGCGTTGCGGCTGCGGCGGATGCTGGCGCGGAAGTGCTTCGGGTCGACGCTCACGCCGCCTCCTTGGATCCACCAGATGAGGTCGTACTCGGGCTGGATTCGGTGCGCATACTCGACGGCGACCTGGGACTTGCCGACGGCTCCGCCGGGGTGTGGAACGCGGTGCGGATGATGGCCCGCTGCTCGTCGGTCAGGGGCGGGGCGGCGTCGACGATGCGCTCGATCCGCGCCCAGTAGGCGTTGTTCCGGGCGTCATCCTCGAAGCGGCGTGGACGATCGGGGCGGGCCGGACGGCCGGGGGTACCCACGAGCTGCACACCCCCGGCCGACACGGCGGCGGCCTGGGCCGTCATCCGCGTGCTCCCGCACGCTCGAACTCCACCTGGTCGAGGACACGGGTGAGCGTGTCCCAGACGGCGGCGGGGTCCCCGGTCTCCAGGATCATCCCGGCCGCCGTGTCGAAGGCCCGGTCGAGGGCGCCGCCGTGGTCCCGCTTCTCCTCGGCGATCCTCGCCAGGGCGCCGACGACCTCAGGCCGTGCCGCTGCGTGCGCGGCGGGCAGCCTGTCGACGGCATCCGCCAAGTCCCAGCCAGCCGGGATCAGGTACGAGGCCGGGCTGTGGGGCCTGGCGACGACGGTGGGGACGGCGATGCGGGAGCCCAGCTCGACGTTCAGACGGAGTCGGGATGCCTCCCGGAACAGGACGGTGATGTCCGGCCCCATCCCGTCGAGGATCGTCTCGCGGACGGCGTAGCCGTGCTGGCTGAGCAGGACGCGGGCGAGCCAGACGGCCGTGCCGGGGTTGGCGCGGTGCCGGTCGTAGACGAGGGTGGCCGCGTCACCTTCGACGCGGAGGTCGGCGGCCTTGCTGGGGGAGACGACGGGGCCGCGGCGGACGGTCAGTGTGAGGTCGCGGGGGATCGTGGTCGTCATGCCGTCACCCCCTGGTGGGCGAGGAGGGTGCGGACGGCGGCGAGGCGGACGGCCGGGTCCTGGCCGGCGGGGACGACGAGGATGCGTTCCCCGGTGTTCGTCTGCAGGTAGTGGGCGAGGAGCCCGTCGCGCAGCTTGGGGTCGAGGGTGGAGGTGTCCCACTCCTCGAGGTGGATGTCGTGCTCGGTGGTGAGGGCTTCGATTGCGGCGGCGGGAGTCGTCTTGGCGTCGGCGACCATGTCGACGTAGCCGCGCAGTCCCTGCCGGGTGAGTTCGGGGTTGGGGGAGGCCGCGAAGACGGCGTCGATCGCGTCGAACGCGCGGTTGACGGCCTGCGGGTCGGCGCCCTGTTCGATGCGGGGCTGCATTTCGGCGTCGGCGGCTGGGCTCGACGCGGGTGGCGCGGAAATGGCAAGATTGCTCATGAGCGCGTTCCGTTTCTAACTTTGCGGTGGAGATGGATTGCTCTTTTGGAGGGCCCGGCTGGTACCCGGGCCCTTCGTTGTTTTCAGCCGCTGCTCCCGCCTGGTACGCGGGAGCAGAGCTGCTTGGGTAACCGTGGCCTTGCCACGGTTACGCCGTTTCCCTCTCGTCGACTGACGAGGATCGCTGGCGAAGTTCTTCGAGGAGTGCGCCATAGGCGAGCGCAGCCTCCCCGCGCGGCTTGCGTGTGCCGCGTTCCCAGCGCCAGACGGTGGACTGATCCACTCCGCAGGCTTGGGCAACCTCGCCGATCGACAGTTGTGCCGCTACTCGCAGGCGCTCGGCTTCCCCGCTGGTCAGGGCCGAGCGCACATCAGCGAGACGCAGCGCTTGCGCTTTTGCCATGACCCAACCCTAGCCATAGCTTTGCCATTAAGTCCACCAGTGGGTAGGGAGTGGTCAAGGTTAGGGTGCCCTAGCTCTTGCCAATGTCTTGCCGACGCAGGCACGATGGGGGCGTGGACGATTACCTGAACCCCCCACCGGGATGGCACTACTCGGTGCACCCGTGGTTCGCCCTCGATGACATTCCAGACCTGCCGGAACTCATGCAGGTCGGCACAGTCCTGCTGCCGGAGTTCTTTCACCTGGCCGTCGGCACCGAAGGCATGTGGAGGAACGAGGGGTGGCCCGACGACGACGACTTCGCGCTGTTTCTCCACTTCCACGTCTTCGAGGGCGAGCTCAGCCTGAGTGAAGTCCGCGTTGCCGGGGCGATGGATCTGCCAGTCGCCTACGAAAGGTTTCGGAAGATCGTCCCCACCGGGCGTTGGAAGCCTCTGGCTGTAGCCCTGATGCTTCGCTACCTCGCCGCCTTCATGGAGGAAGGCGTTCGACCAGACGCAGAAATGGATCCTGCTCACGGGGCTCGTTCGGTAACCGCGTATGAGAACCGGCCCAGTGCCGCGATGCGGTGGATCGACAAGCTCCAAACCCAGGCGGCCGAGGCCTACGCGATCGCCCGGGACCAGCCTGCGGCTACGCCCGGCAAGCGCAAGCGGAACAGGATCACGGACGAGTTCCTGGTCGAGGTTGCGAAGATCTATATGTCAGCCGACAAGATTGGATTGCCGCCGACGCGGGAAGTGGCTAACCACTTCAAGGCCCCACACTCGACGGCAGCGAAGTGGGTATCCAGTGCGCGGCGGAAGAGCTTTTTGCCGCCGCCTGGTGTGCGGCCGCCGACTGTCAGTGAAGCCGAGGGCATCCTCAACGACAGGCGTCTGCAGCTGGAGTGGCTGATCAATGACAGTCACATTCAGTGGGAGATCAACGAGACGAAGGACCCGAAGAGGAGGGCTGAGCTGGAAGCGCAGCTGAAGGCAGCTGTGGAAGAACTCGCCCAGTTGGGCGGCGAGTTGCCTGGACGCGGCAACTGAGTCAGGAGCCGCCCCGCTTCCACGAGAACACAACTGCCTCGTAGTCGAAGTACCCGCCGTCCGGCATCCGCCCCGGCCGCGGGGTCTTCAGCGTCACCTCGACCAGCGACCGCAGCACCGTCCGCTGCCGGTCCAGCGGCATCGCGCGCCAAGCCTTCCGCGGGTCCTTCGCCCCCACCAGCTCCACCAGCGGATCCACCTCCGCGGCCCGCGCCAGCTGTTGCGTGATCCCCTCCAGCTGCCCGCGCGCCGTGTCCGTGCCCTCGGTGAACTGCACCTCGTCGATCTGCCCCCCGCCGTACATGCCGGCCAGGTTCCGCATCCGGCCGCGGATCTCCTCCGCCTCCGCCTGGAGGGCAGCCACGTCGACGTCATCCGGGGCGGGCAGCAGCAGCTCGTGCGCGTCGTCGCGTGACAGCCGCTCGACGATCGTGTCCTCGACGTACTGGTCCACGACCTCGGCTCGCCGGCCGCCGCCGTGTGCGCTCTGGCACCGGTAGCTGGGGAACTGGCGGCCACCGGACTGCGTGACGTACACAAAGTGCGGGCAGTCCCCGCGCCCGCACCGGTACAGCAGCGAGCCCAGCCACTTCGGCTGATTGCCCCGCACCGTCCGGCGTGACGGGTCCTTCAGGATCGCCACGACGGCCCTGTACTTCGTCTCGTCGACGATCGGGTCCCATTTGCCCCGGCCGACCTCCTCGCCCCTGTAGACGGCGATTCCGGCGTTCCTGGGGCGCATCAGCATGTCCCGCATGTCGGTGTGCGTGACCGGGTTCCCCCGCGTCGTCGTCACGCCCTTGTCTGCGCACCACTGCACGAGCGACCGGATCGACCCGCCGGACAGCATCTGATCCGTCCAGTAGCGCAGCGCCTCGGCCTCCTCGGGCACGGCCTTCAGCATGTCCAGCTCGGGTTCCTCGACCTCCTCGCCTGTCTTCCGGTCCACCTTCGTGCGCATCTCCCCGGTGGGCAGGCCCCACCCGAACGGGCGGATGCCGCCCATCCAGTCGCCGTTGAGGGCCTTCTGCCGGCGGGCTCGGGCGACGCGCTCGCCCTTGTGCTCGGACTCCTGGCGGGCGACGGCGCCGAGGATCCGCGCGGTCATCCGGCCGGACGGCGTGGCGAGGTCGACGGTCCCGGCCTGCACCGTGTGCGTCGAGATGCCGCGCCGGTCGGACAGGTCGATGTACTCCTCCAGCTCGACGATCGAGCGGGTGAGCCGGTCGGTGTGCCAGACGATGACGACGGTGGCCTTGCCCGCGTCGAGGTCGGCGAGCATGCGCCGGTAGGCCGGGCGCTTCTTCCCGGAGAACGCCGAGATGTCGTTGTCGACGTAGGTCTCGAGGACCTCCCACCCGTTGCGGGTGGCGAGGGCTTCGCAGTCCTCGCGCTGGCGGTCGACGCCGAGGCCGGCGCCGGTGCGGTCCTGGCTGATGCGGCAGTAGATGACGGCTCGCGTTCGGGCGCCCGCCGTTGGAGTGGCCTTCATGTCCTGAGTGTGGCTCACCAGTGGTGTCTTTGTCCGGGGTTCGGGAACCCCAATCTATGACTAAGACGCCACTCAAAGGATCATGTCTTCACCTTGCTCGCGAACGTGCAGATTAGCGCTCTGACCTGCAAGGATGTCGCCAGATTTCCGGGCGTCGGCCTGAGCCTTCGAATCCAAGGTGAGCGCAGAAAGCGGCCCCGGTCGGCGACGGGGGCGCCGGCCGGGGCCGCTCTGGCACTACTTCANCGGTCGACGCCGAGGCCGGCGCCGGTGCGGTCCTGGCTGATGCGGCAGTAGATGACGGCTCGCGTTCGGGCGCCCGCCGTTGGAGTGGCCTTCATGTCCTGAGTGTGGCTCACCAGTGGTGTCTTTGTCCGGGGTTCGGGAAGACAACCTTGCTGAGCGCGCTGCTCGGCCTGGTCGGGCCCGGGGAGCGGATCGTTCTCGCCGAGGACTCCGCGGAGCTGCGGCCGGACCATCCGCACGTCGTCCGACTGGAGACCAGACCCGCCAATCAGGAGGGCGCCGGACTCGTCACGCTCGAGGACCTGGTGCGGCAGGCCCTGCGGATGCGGCCGGACCGGCTCGTCGTGGGCGAGGTGCGCGGGCGGGAGGTGGTCGACCTGCTGGCCGCGCTCAACACCGGCCACGAGGGCGGCTGCGGGACGGTCCACGCCAACGCCGCCGCCGACGTGCCCGCCCGGCTGGAGGCGCTCGGCACGGCGGCAGGGCTCGACCGGGCCGCGCTGCACAGCCAGTTGGCGGCCGCGCTCTCGGTGGTCCTGCACCTCGTCCGCGACCCGGCCGGACGGCGGCGGATCGCGGAGGTGCACGTGCTGGAGAGAGACCCGGCGGGGCTGGTGCGGACGGTACCGGCACTGCGCTGGCAGCGGGACGCCTTCGCGCAGGAGCGGGGGTGGGCGCGGCTGCGGGAGTTGCTGCGCGGCCGGGAGAGCGGGGTGGGTGGGGACAGCGGGGCTGGTGAGGGCAACAGGGCGGACGGGAGCGGCAGGGCGGACGTGAGCAGCAGCGTGGCTGAACGAGGCCGTGCGGGTGAAGGGAGCGGGGAAGGCGATGTACGCGATGAGTGAGGTGTCGACGGCGGCGGCCGTCACCTGTGCCGGGGCCGCGGCCTGGCTGCTGGGCGGCCCGTACTCCGGGGCGCGGCGGGCGCACCTGCTGCTCGCCGGAGGCGGGGTGGCCGGTAGCGGGCCGCCGGCCTGGCAGGCCCTGGCCCTCGAACTGCGCAGGCTCCGCGCGCGATGGCGGCCCGAATGGTGGGCGCCGGTCGCCGGAGCGGTCCTGGCGGTGCTGGGGGCGTCGGTGCTGCCGATCGTCGCGGGGGCGGCCGCGGTGCCCCTGCTGCGCCGGATGCGGCGCGCCGCCGAGGCCCGCCGGGCCGGGGAACGCCGGGGAGACGCCGTGATCGCGCTGTGTGCGGCGCTCGCCGGGGAGGTGCGGGCCGGACGGCAGCCCGGCGAGGCGTTGCAACGGGCCGTGCGGGACTCCGGCGGGCTGGGTGAGGCGCAGGCCCCGGTGCTGGCGGCGGCACGGTTCGGCGGGGACGTGCCCCAGGCGCTCGCGGTCGCCGCACGGCAACCGGGTGCCGGCGGGCTGTTGGGACTTGCCGCGTGCTGGCGGGTGGCCGTCGACCAGGGAGCGGGCCTCGCGGCCGGACTCGACCGTCTGGAAGGGGCGTTGCGCGCCGAGCGCGACCAACGAGCTGACCTGCACGCCCAGTTGGCGGGGCCGCGCGCCACCGCGGTGATGCTGGCCTGTCTGCCCGCCCTGGGGCTCCTGCTGGGCGCCGCACTCGGCGCCGACCCGCTGCACGTCCTGCTGCACACCGCGGCGGGGCTGGGCTGCCTGCTCGTCGGCGGGCTGCTGGAGGGCGCGGGGGTGTGGTGGGTGCTGCGGATCGTTCGGAGCGCGCAGGGGGCGTGAGGGTGCCGTGCGGCACGTGACGAGGAGCGGGCGTGCGGGTGGCATGCGATGGGTGACACGGAGGGAGACGTCATGAGCGCGGAAGTTGTCCACAGGCTGGGGGTGGCCATGGGGATCGTGCTGGTCCTCGGGTGGCCGATGTGGTGGCTGGAGAGGGTGCGGCGCGCCCGCAGGGCCCGGGGGCGGGTCGCAGAGCTGCTGGGGCGGGAACGGGCACCGGACGTTCCGCGTGCGGGGATGCGGAATGTCGTATGGACCTGGCTGCCGGCGGTGGCGGTCGTGGGCGCCGGATGGGTGGTGATCGGCGGGGTCGTGGGGGCCGTGACCGGGGTGGTCGGCGCGGTCGGGCTGTGGCGGTGGCGCTGTCGGCAACAGGCGGTGGGAGCCGTGAGCGACGCCGACGCACGGCTGGCTGCCGGGCAACTCCCGCTCGCCGCCGATCTGCTGGCCGCCTGCATCGCGGCGGGCGCCGCCCCCGTGACCGCCGCGCAGGCCGTCGGGGAGGCACTGGGCGGGCCGGTGGGGGAGGGACTGGCGCGCGGTGCCGCCGAGGTGCGGCTGGGCGGCGAACCGGCCACGGCGTGGCGGAGGCTGGCCTCGGCGCCGGGGGCGGCGGCCCTGGCGCGGCTGCTGGAACGGGCCGACGTGTCGGGGATTCCGGCGGCCGGACCCGTGGCCCGGCTGGCCGGGGACGCCCGCGCCGAGTGGACACGGGCCGCGACGGCCAGGGCGCGACGCGGGGCCGTCCTGGTCACCGCGCCGGTGGGGCTGTGCTTCCTGCCCGCCTTCATCGCGGTCGGGATCGTTCCGGTCGTGATCGGGCTCGCGGGCGGGGTGATGGGGGGAGGCGGGGGATGACGGGGCGCTGAGAGCGCCGTAGCGGCGCCTGCAGGGCGCTGAGCGGGGACGAACGAGGGATCGAACAGTCGGAGCCCGACAGGGCCGAACCTTACGGGGGTTGAGATGTACAAGGCAGTACGGGCGCGTCTGCGTGCCCTGGTGTACGGGATGCGGGGCGCGCGGCGGGACGCCGGGATGGTGACGTCCGAGTACGCGATGGGGATCGTGGCGGCCGTGGGGTTCGCCGTGCTCCTCTACCAGGTGGTGACGAGTGACGCCGTCAGCACGCAGTTGCAGGACATCGTGAAGCGGGCGCTCAGTGGGGCGATGTGAGCGGCGGCGGCTCGGCGGGGACCGGGGCTTCGTGACGGCGGAGTCGGCCGTGGTGCTGCCGGTGCTGGTGGTGTTCGCGATGGCGCTGGTGTGGGGGCTGCTCGCGGTGGCCGCTCGGATCCAGTGCGTGGACGCGGCCAGGACCGGTGCCCGCGCGGCGGCCCGGCAGGACCCCGACGGGGCGGTCGTCGAACTGGCCCGCGCTGCGGCACCGCGCGGGGCGCGGGTGACGGTCAGCAGGGAGGGCGGCCAGGTGCGGGTGGTGGTCGTGGCGAGTCCGCCGCTGCTGAGGGGGTTGCCCTTCGAGGTACGGGAGGAGGCGGTGGCTGCGGCCGAGGAGGCCGTGGGGGCCGCGGGGACGGGGAGAGACATCGAGGGAGGTGGGCCGTGAAGGTGGCCCGTGCCGTCGCGGCATGGCTGCGGGGGAGAGGTGACCGGGGCTCGGCCACCGTCTGGAGTCTCGGGGCGATCGCGGTGCTGTGCGTGGTCTTCGGTGTCGTGCTGGCCCTGGGACAGGCCGTGGTGGTCCGGCACCGGGCAGCCGGGGGTGCGGACCTCGCGGCGCTCGCGGCGGCGGACCACTGGACGGACGGCGAGGAGCGGGCCTGCGCCCGGGCGGGCCGGGTGGCCCGGGCGCAGGGCGTACGGCTGGTGCGGTGCGTGGTCGCGGGAGAGATCTCCGACGTGACCGCGGCGTCGGGCCAGGGACCCTTCACGGCCGAGGTCAGGGCACGTGCGGGCCCTCCGGGTCCGGTATCGCAGCCTCCCGCGCCGCAGCCTTCTGGGTCGCAGGGCCCGGCCCCTGCTTCTGGGTCGCAGGGCCCGGCCCCTGCCCCGCCTCACCCTCCGGGGCAGGCGTCGCAGCCTCCCGTACCGGCTCCTCCGGCACCCCCCGGAGCAGTTCCGTGAGGAGTCGCACCGCCCCCCTCTTGTGCAGCGGGTCGTTGCCGTTGCCGCACTTGGGGGACTGGATGCAGGACGGGCAGCCGGCGTCGCACTCGCAGGAGGCGATGGCTTCGCGGGTGGCGGTGAGCCAGGCGCGGGCGGTGTGGAAGGCGCGCTCCGCGAAGCCCGCGCCGCCGGGATGGCCGTCGTAGACGAAGACCGTCGGGAGGAGCGTGTCGGGGTGCAGGGGGATCGACACGCCGCCGATGTCCCAGCGGTCGCAGGTCGCGAAGAGCGGAAGGAGGCCGATGGAGGCGTGCTCGGCGGCGTGCAGGGCGCCGCCGAGGATCTCGGGATTGACGCGGGCGGCGTCGAGTTGGTCCTCGGTGACCGTCCACCACACGGCGCGGGTGCGCAGCGTACGAGGAGGGAGGTCGAGCTTCGACTCGCCCAGGACTTCACCGGTGATGACGCGTCGGCGCAGGAAGGAGACGACCTGGTTGGTGACTTCGACAGAGCCGTAGCACAACCGGCCCTGGCCCCAGGGAACTTCGGTGTCCGTCTCCAGGACGGCGATGGACGTCGTGTCGCGGGCGACGGTCAAGTAGGGCGGGCTGGCCTCCTCGACGAGGGCGACGGAGTCGTCCAGGTCCAGGGAGCGGACGAGGTAGGTACGACCCTGGTGGAGGTGGACGGCGCCCTCGTGGACGGTGGTGTGCGCGGCGCACGCGTCGACCGTGCCGAGCAGCCGGCCCGTGCCCTCCTCGACGATCTGGACCGGCCGGCCGCCCTCGCCGCGGATGTCGGTGAGGTCGGCGGCGCGTTCCCGGCGCGTCCAGTGCCAGGCCTTCGTGCGGCGGCGCAGCAGCTTGGCGTCCTCCAACTGGGGAAGCAGGGCCTCGGTCTCCGGGCCGAACAGCGGCAGGTCCTCCTCCGTCAGCGGGAGTTCCGCGGCGGCGGCGCACAGGTGCGGGGCGAGGACGTAGGGGTTGTCGGGGTCGAGGACCGTCGACTCCACCGGGCGGTCGAAGAGGGCCTCCGGGTGGTGGACGAGGAAGGTGTCCAGGGGGTCGTCGCGGGCGACCAGGACCGCCAGCGCGCCCTGTCCGGACCGCCCGGCCCGGCCGGCCTGCTGCCACAGGGAGGCGCGGGTGCCCGGGTAACCGGCGATCAGGACGGCGTCGAGGCCGGAGACGTCGATGCCGAGTTCGAGGGCGGTGGTGGCGGCGAGGCCGAGGAGTTCGCCGGAGTGGAGGGCCTGTTCGAGGGCGCGGCGTTCCTCGGGCAGATAGCCACCCCGGTACGCCGCGACACGCCGGGCGAGGGAGCGGTCGACCTCGGCGAGCCGTTCCTGGGCGATCACCGAGATGAGTTCGGCGCCGCGCCGGGAGCGGATGAAGGCGACCGTGCGCACACCCTGGACGGCGAGGTCGGTGAGGAGGTCGGCGGTCTCGGCGGTGGCGGTACGCCGGACGGGGGCGCCCTTCTCGCCCTGCAGCTCGGTGAGCGGCGGCTCCCAGAGGGCGAACACCAGTTCACCGCGGGGTGAGGCGTCGTCGGCGACCTCCACCACCGGAAGGCCGGTCAGCCGGCCGGCGGCGACCGCGGGCTCGGCGGCGGTCGCGGAGGCGAGCAGGAAGACCGGGGAGGCGCCGTAGCGGGCGCACAGGCGGCGCAGCCTGCGCAGGACCTGGGCGACGTGGGAGCCGAAGACACCGCGGTAGGTGTGGCACTCGTCGATGACGACGTACTTCAGCGATTTCAGGAAGGAGGACCAGCGGGGGTGGGAGGGGAGGATCCCGCGGTGCAGCATGTCCGGGTTGGTCAGGACGTAGTTGGCGTACTGGCGGACCCACTCGCGTTCCTCGAACGGCGTGTCGCCGTCGTACACGGCCGGGCGCACCGCGTTGCCGAGCGGATGTGAGAGTTCTTTCACAGAGCGGCGCTGGTCGGCGGCGAGGGCCTTGGTGGGGGCGAGGTACAGGGCGGTCGCGCCGCGGCCGTTCGGGGCCTCGGAGCCGTCCAGAAGAGTGGAAAGCACGGGCACGAGATACGCCAGGGACTTGCCGGAGGCCGTGCCTGTGGCGACGACCACCGAGTCGCCGTCCAGGGCGTGCTCGGCGGCGAGGGCCTGGTGGGCCCAGGGGTGTTCGATTCCGCAGGCCTGGACCGCCGCGATCACCTCCGGGCGAATCCGGTCAGGCCAGACGGCATGGCGGCCCTCCCGTGGGGGCAAGTGCTCCGTATGAGTGATGCGCGATGCCCGGCTCGGGCCCGGGGCGAGCCGGTCCAGGAGCGCGCCCGGCGACAGGCGGGGCGCGGGCTGTGCCGAGGATCGATCGGATCGGTGATTCTTGGCCATCGGCACCGAGTGTGTCACTGGCGTGACGGACAATGGAGCCAAGGCGTCGTGCACGCCTGCCGGTAAGTGATTGAATGCCATCGCGGCTGGCGAACCGTCCAGGGGGCTCTGCCGAGGTGTCCCGAGGGGCGACCGCTCGATAGCAAGGTGCTGGAGGATCCGTGGACCTGTCCCTGTCGACCGAGACCGTCGGCGATCGCACGATCGTCAAGGTCGGTGGCGAAATCGACGTATATACCGCGCCCAAGCTGCGCGAGCAGCTGGTCGAGCTGGTGAACGACGGGAATTTCCACCTCGTCGTGGACATGGAGGGCGTGGACTTCCTCGACTCCACCGGGCTCGGCGTGCTGGTCGGCGGCCTGAAGCGAGTGCGTGCCCACGAGGGCTCGCTGCGCCTGGTCTGCAACCAGGAGCGCATTCTGAAGATCTTCCGTATCACCGGTCTGACCAAGGTGTTCCCGATTCACACCTCGGTCGAGGACGCGGTCCAAGCCACCGACTGACCGTCCGTCCGGGTCCGGTGACCCGGACGGCCCAGTTGTACACCGGGGGACCGGGCTTTCGGCAGCCCGGCCCCCCAACAGCACGCCCGAGTTCCGAGGGGGACGCATGGCCACCGTTGAACTCCGCTTCAGTGCGCTGCCCGAGCACGTCAGGACCGCCCGACTGGTGGCGGCGGCGGTGGCGCGCAGGGCTGGAGTGGACGAGGCCGTCCTCGACGAGGTGCGGCTCGCCGTGGGCGAGGCCTGCACCCGTGCCGTCGGTCTTCACCAGAGTGGCGGAATCACCGCTCCGGTGAAGGTGGCGCTGATCGAGGAGGAGAAGCAGTTCTCCATCGAGGTCGGCGACGAGGCGCCCCGCTCCGCCCCGGGCGACCGGGTGCCCGGCTCCGGCGCGGACGACGCGGACGCCGAGGAGGACGAGATGGGCCTCGCGGTCATCAGCGGCCTCGTCGACGACGTGGAGGTCACCGCCGGCGTACACGGCGGCCTGATCCGTATGACCTGGCCGAGGACTCCGGCGGCGGCGACGCCGGCCTGAGCCGCTCCGGCCGTATCCGTACCCGAAGGGCCCCACTCCGGTGGGGCCCTTTGGCATGCGCCCACCCGGGTATCCGTGCTTACAGTTGTCCCAGCCGTTCCAGCGGCCGTTCCACGAAGTGAATCATGAGCGATGAATCACTTCACGCATATCGTGAATCAATTCACGATCAATGACCCGTTCAATGATCCAGTTCAATGATCGGAGAATGCCTCGAAGGCATTACTGGACGTGTAGGCGAATTCTGTTTACCGCACACTGTTTTGATCAGGTTCCGGTACCTACAATCCGTCCACAATCTTGAGCTCAGCCCAAGCGTCAAGGAGGACGAATGGCGGGGCTTTCTACCCCTCATCGGTTGGACCACCCGACAACCCTCGCGGCCGCAGTGCTGACCGACGGCAACCGACTCCTCGTGGTGGTCATCGGACTCGTCGCACTGGCTGCGCTCGTGGTCGCGGGCGTCCTGCTGCGCCAGGTGCTCGCGGCCGGCGAGGGTACCGACAGCATGAAGAAGATCGCGGCAGCGGTCCAGGAAGGCGCCAACGCGTATCTGGCCCGCCAGTTGCGCACCCTCGGCGTATTCGCCGTGGTGGTGTTCTTCCTGTTGATGTTGCTGCCCGCGGACGACTGGAATCAGCGCGCCGGACGATCATTGTTCTTCCTGATCGGCGCCGCCTTCTCGGCGGCCACCGGTTATATCGGCATGTGGCTCGCGGTGCGCAGCAATGTGCGCGTCGCCGCGGCGGCCCGCGAAGCCACCCCGGCGCCCGGCGAACCGGAAAAAGATCTCACCGCCGTCTCGCACAAGGCGATGAAGATCGCCTTTCGCACGGGCGGCGTCGTCGGCATGTTCACGGTGGGGCTCGGGCTGTTCGGCGCCTCCTGCGTGGTGCTGGTCTACGCGGCCGACGCGCCCAAGGTGCTGGAGGGCTTCGGCCTCGGCGCGGCCCTCATCGCGATGTTCATGAGGGTCGGCGGCGGCATCTTCACCAAGGCCGCCGACGTCGGCGCCGACCTGGTCGGCAAGGTCGAGCAGGGCATTCCGGAGGACGATCCGCGCAATGCCGCGACCATCGCCGACAACGTGGGCGACAACGTCGGCGACTGCGCGGGCATGGCCGCCGACCTCTTCGAGTCGTACGCCGTGACGCTGGTCGCCGCGCTGATCCTCGGCAAGGCGGCCTTCGGCGACTTCGGGCTGGCGTTCCCGCTGCTCGTGCCCGCGATCGGCGTGCTCACGGCCATGGTCGGCATCTTCGCCGTCGCCCCGCGCCGTACGGACCGCAGTGGCATGTCCGCGATCAACCGGGGCTTCTTCGTCTCCGCGGTGATCTCGCTGGTGCTGGTGGCGGTCGCCGTCTTCGTCTACCTGCCCGGCAAGTACTCCGACCTCGACGGCGTCACCGACACGGCGATCACCGGCAAGGACGGCGACCCGCGCCTCCTCGCCCTCGTCGCGGTGGCGATCGGCATCCTCCTGGCCGCCGTCATCCAGCAGCTGACCGGCTACTTCACCGAGACCACCCGCCGCCCGGTCCGGGACATCGGCAAGACGTCCCTGACGGGCCCCGCCACGGTCGTCCTGGCCGGAATCTCCGTCGGCCTGGAGTCGGCCGTCTACACCGCCCTGCTGATCGGCCTCGGCGTGTACGGGGCGTTCCTCCTCGGCGGTACGTCGATCATGCTTGCGCTGTTCGCGGTCGCGCTGGCCGGGACCGGCCTGCTCACCACGGTCGGCGTGATCGTCGCGATGGACACCTTCGGGCCGGTCTCCGACAACGCGCAGGGCATCGCCGAGATGTCCGGCGACGTCGAGGGCGCGGGCGCGCAGGTGCTCACCAACCTCGACGCGGTCGGCAACACCACCAAGGCCATCACCAAGGGCATCGCCATCGCCACCGCGGTCCTCGCGGCGTCGGCGCTCTTCGGGTCGTACCGTGACGCGATCACGACCGGCGCGGACGATGTCGGCGAGAAGCTCTCCGGAGCGGGTGCGCCGATGAGCCTGATGATGGACATCTCGCAGCCCAACAACCTGGTCGGCCTCATCGCGGGCGCGGCGGTCGTCTTCCTCTTCTCGGGGCTGGCGATCAACGCGGTCTCGCGGTCGGCGGGCTCGGTGGTGTTCGAGGTGCGGCGGCAGTTCCGCGAGCACCCCGGGATCATGGACCACACCGAGACACCGGAGTACGGCAAGGTCGTCGACATCTGCACCCGGGACGCCCTGCGTGAGCTCGCCACGCCCGGGCTGCTCGCCGTCCTGGCGCCGATCTTCGTCGGGTTCACGCTCGGCGTCGGCGCGCTGGGCGCGTATCTCGCGGGCGCGATCGGCGCGGGCACGCTGATGGCGGTCTTCCTCGCCAACTCCGGTGGCGCCTGGGACAACGCCAAGAAGCTCGTCGAGGACGGCCACCACGGCGGCAAGGGCAGCGAGGCCCACGCGGCCACGGTGATCGGCGACACCGTCGGCGACCCCTTCAAGGACACCGCCGGGCCCGCGATCAACCCGCTGCTCAAGGTCATGAACCTGGTCGCGCTGCTGATCGCCCCGGCCGTGATCAAGTTCAGCTACGGCGACGACAAGAACATCGGCGTACGGATCCTGATCGCGGTCCTCGCCCTCGCGGTGATCGTCGGCGCGGTGTACGTCTCCAAACGGCGCGGGATCGCCATGGGCGATGAGGACAGCGCCGACAGATCGTCCAAGTCGGCCGATCCCGCGGTGGTTTCGTAGACCGGCCGTCGGGGCCCAGCTCAAAGGGCGGGCGGGAGACGCGTGTTGACGCGTCGCCCGCCCGCTGTGCTGTGGGTGTGCCCGGGCCGTGAGCCTTCTCTCTCTTGGTGCAAATGGCCCTAAATGCCAATGGAATGGACATTCGGCCTGGGGTTGTCGACCGGTGGGCGTGTATGTTCCGGGGCCGAGAGCCATGGAAGGGACCAAACCGGTGAACAAGAAGCTCGCGGCCGCACTGTCCGGCGGTGCGGTACTGGTACTGGCGCTGTCCGGATGCAGCAGCGACGACGGCAACAAGGAACTCGACGCCTGGGCCAAGAAGGTCTGCGACGCACTGCCGGCGCAGGACGCCAAGGTCGACGCCGCCAACGCCGCGATCAAGGAGGCCGCCACGGACAACAACGCCCCGGCGAACGTCCAGAAGACCGACTCGCAGGCCTTCCAGGACATGTCCGACGCGTACGCGGCGCTCGCCCAGGCCGTCCAGAAGGCCGGCACGCCGCCCGGCGTCGAGGGGGGCGCGAAGAAGCAGTCGGCCGCCGTCGCGGCGCTCAACACGCTCTCCACCTCCTACGCGGACCTGAAGAAGCAGGTCGACGCGCTGGACACCAAGGACCAGGCCAAGTTCGCCGACGGCCTCGCGGACATCGCCACCCAGCTCGGCACCCTCAGCCAGACCGGCAACACCGCGCTGAAGAACCTGGAGCAGGGCGACGTCAAGGACGCCATGGCCAAGCAGGACAGCTGCAAGAAGGTCGCCGCGTCGGCCTCGGCCCGGGCGACGACGAGCTGAGCCTCGCGGCGCGGGCGGGGCTCACGGAACCCGCGTGCCGGTGGGCCGAGGCCGCGTGACGCCTGTTGGGATCCGCACGACGACCGGCTGAGGCGTGTGACGGTGGGCTGAGGGAGTACGTGGCGGCGGGCTCGGACCGGAGGTGACGGCTGGACCCACCTGACGCCGGCTGGGCCCGCCTTTACACCGGCTGAGGTCGCACGGCGGCTGCCCGGGGATGCGAACTGAGGTCGCAACGGCGGCTGCCGCAGGATGCCGGCGCCAAGCCTTTCCTGGGGCCGGGTGGCCGAGGGGGGCCGGGGACGAGTCGAGGGGGAGAGGGGACAATGGGGGGCGTGAGTGACGCCACCCTGTCCCCCCTGCCCTCCGCCGACCGCCCCGAGGTGGCCGCGCGGCTGCGTGAGGCCCTGCTCGCGGCCTCCTTCACCGCCGACGGCCTGCTCGACCTGCTCGGCGCCCCCGCGTACGCGGCCCTGGCGCGCAGCGAGACCGTGCCCGCCCTACGGGCCACCCGCGGGGACACACCGCTGGAGATGCTCGTCCGCCTCTTCCTGCTCCAGCAGCCCGTTCCGCACGCGCGCGTGGGCGAATTTCTGCCGGTACACGCGTGTGTGGAGAGCGGCTGGCTGACCCGGGTCGGCACCGACGAGGTCGCGGCGACCGTGGACGTCCGTCCGTACGGCGGACCGGGCGGCGAGGACTGGTTCATCGTCTCCGACCTGGGCTGCGCTGTCGGCGGCGCCGGTGGCATCGGCAGCCGGAACGAGGAAGTCGTCCTCGGTGTCGGCGGCGCCTCGACGACCCTCGCCGGGATCACCGTCCGTACGCCCGTGTCGTCCGCGCTCGACCTCGGCACCGGCTCCGGCATCCAGGCGCTGCACGCCGCCCAGCACGCCACACGCGTGACGGCGACCGACCTCAACCCGCGTGCCCTGCACATCACCGCGCTCACCCTGGCCCTGTCCGGCGCCCCGGCCGCCGAGCTGCGCGAGGGCTCCCTCTTCGAGCCGCTCCGGCACGACGAGCGGTACGACCTGATCGTGTCCAACCCCCCGTTCGTGATCTCGCCGGGCGCCCGGCTGACGTACCGGGACGGCGGGATGGGCGGGGACGATCTGTGCCGCTCGCTCGTTCAGGGAGCGGGGGAACGGCTGAACGAGGGCGGGTTCGCGCAGTTCCTCGCCAACTGGCAGCACGTGGAAGGGGAGGACTGGCAGGACAGGCTCAGGTCGTGGGTGCCGCGCGGCTGCGACGCCTGGATCGTCCAGCGCGAGGTCCAGGACGTCACGCAGTACGCCGAGCTGTGGCTCAGGGACGCGGGTGACCACCGGGGTGACCCGGCCGAGTACCAGGCGCGCTACGACGCATGGCTGGACGAGTTCGAGGCGCGCAAGGTGAAGGCCGTCGGCTTCGGCTGGATCACCCTGCGCAGGACGTCGGCCGCCGAGCCCGTCGTCACCGTGGAGGAGTGGCCGCATCCGGTCGAACAGCCGCTCGGTGACACCGTCCGCGCGCACTTCGAGCGGCTCGACTACCTGCGCGCGCACGACGACGCGGCCCTGCTCGCCGGGTACTTCAGGCTGGCCGGCGAGATCGTCCAGGAGCAGGTCGGCATGCCCGGCGCCGAGGACCCGGAGCACGTCGTGCTGCGCCAGCACCGCGGGATGCGCCGCGCCACGAAGGTGGACACGGTCGGCGCGGGCTTCGCGGGCGTGTGCGACGGCTCCCTGAGCGCGGGCCGCATCCTGGACGCCATCGCCCAACTGGTGGGTGAGGACCCGGTGTCGCTGCGCGACCGTACGCCCGCCCAGATCCGGCTCCTGGTGGAGCAGGGCTTCCTGGAACCGGCGCAGTGAATCCGCCCTGAACCCGCCCGCAGCCCGTCTCGCCCGGGGCGGGGCGCGGCTCCTGGTACCCATGCGCCCGTTCTGGCGGGATTGGCAGGATTGCTGCGGAAAAGGCCTCCTGTCAGTGGTGCGTGCGAAGCTACCTTCAAGGGGACAAACTCCGCGCGTACTCGGGGGAGGCGCGCGCTGTCTCGGGGGAGGCGCGATGGCGGGGGAGACGCCGGACCGGGGTGCGGGCCGGATCGTGGGCGGCCGGTACCGGCTGCGGCGCACGCTGGGCGCGGGAGGCATGGGCCGCGTCTGGCTGGCGTACGACGAGGAGTTGGCCTGCGAGGTCGCGATGAAGGAGATCGCGCTCCCGGAGACGGCCACGGACGCCACCGAACCCGCACAACGCATCGCGAGGGCGCGCAGCGAGGCCCGGCACGCGGCCCGTCTGCGCGGCCACCCGCACGTGGCGACGGTGCACGACGTGGTGGTGCACGAGGGCCTGCCGTGGATCGTCATGGAGTACGTCCCGGACGCGGTCGACCTCCAGGCGGTCGTACGGCGTTCAGGGCCGCTCCCGCCCGCCCAGGTGGCCCGGATCGGGCTCGCCGTCCTCGACGCGCTCACCGCGGGACACCGCATCGGCATCCTCCACCGGGATGTGAAACCGGCCAACATCCTTCTCTCGCCGGACGCTTCGGGGGACTCCTACGCGCGCGTGCTGCTCACCGACTACGGCATCGCGCTCCAGCCCGAGTCCCGCGAACCCCGGCTCACCGCGACCGCCGGCATCCTCGGCACCCCGGGCTATCTCGCACCGGAACGCGCGCGGGGCGAGCCGCCGACCCCGGCCGCCGACCTCTTCTCACTCGGCGCCACGCTGTACACCGCCGTCGAGGGCCGCGGCCCGTTCGACCGCCACGGCGACTACGCCACCCTCACCGCCCTGCTCGGCGAGGACCCCACCCCACCGGCCCGCGCCGGCCAACTCGCCCCGGTGATCCTCGGGTTGCTGGTCAAGGATCCCGTGCGCAGGTCGTCACCGGAGGCGGCGGCCCGAGGGCTGGAGCAGATGGCCCGGCCCCTGGGGGACATGGCGCCTCCTGTGCAGGGCGCGCCTCCGGTTCACGGCCCCCACACACCGTCCGCCGCGGGAGCGGGCACGCCGCCGACGCCTCCGACGCCTCCGACTCCGCACACACCTGGTGTCCCGCCCGGCGCCCACACACCCGGAGCCTCGCCCACCCCGCACCCGCCCGGTGTCCTGCCCGGGGCTTACACGCCCGGTTTTCCGCCCGGTCCCCACACGCCCGGAGTCCCGCCGCGCTCCCACACGCCCGGCGACTCTCCCGGCCCCGCCCCCTACGGCCCCTGGTGGCCGCCTGCCGGGCAGCAGGCCCTCGGCGCCGGCAACCCCTACGCCGTGACGGCCGACCCCACCCCGGCCCCCGGAGGTTCACCGCCCTACGGGTCCGGCCCGGCGGTCGTCGGCCCCCCGCCTCCTGGGGACAAGAAACGGCTCGCTGTCGTCGCGCTCGTCGTGGCCGCCGTACTCGTGATCGCCGGTGGGGCGTGGGCGGCCGTGACGCTGTCCGGGGGCGACGACGACGGGAAGGGGGTGAGCGCGAGCACCAAGAGGTCGTCCGGTGCGTCGCCGGGGCAGTCGCCGACCGGTCCCGTCCTGCCGTACGGCGATGTCGTCGGCCTCACCGAACCGCTGCAGACGGGCGACTGCGTCAAGGCGGTGTGGTCGGGGACGCCGTTCAGGTCGGAGCCGAACCTCGGTGTCGTGGACTGTGCGGACGACTGGCCGGACGGGCAGGTCGTCGCGGTCGACACGGCCACGGACTACGCCGACGCCAAGGACCGGGGTGCCGCGCGGTGCGCCGCCCAGAGCGAGGCGGTCGTCGACGCGCTGCCGGACGCGGGCGGGTACGCCGTCGTGCCGACGCGGGACGGCTTCGAGGCGGCCGACGGCGGTACGGCATGTCTCGTACTCGGCCGCCATGCGGCGATCGGCGGGGAGGTGGGCCGGTTCCGGGACGCCGGTGTCGACCTGTGGGTCGGGCAGATGAGCGTCGGCGACTGCTGGATCTACGAGGACATCGAGGAGGGCAGCTACAAGTCGCTCCTCACGGATTGCGCCAAACCCCACACGGACCAAGTGATCGGGAACGTTCAGGCCCCCGACAAAATGAGCTACAAGAACGGCATCGACAACGCGACCAAGCTCTGCGGCAACAAATTCGAGTCGGTCTGGGCGCCCGGCGCCGAGCGCGAGGTCTTCGGCTGGATGACCGACGAGGACGACTGGAACGACGGATTCACCAAGATCGTTTGTACGGTGGGCCGGGGAGACAACGCGAAGACGACCGGAAAAATACCCGTGCCGGGTTCGGTGTGAGGCGCTTCGCGGCCCGATCCGCCCTCGGCGGACGCCGGGGAAGGCGACCGGTCCGGCCGGCCGCGTGCCCCGGCGGCGGCCCGCCGACCCCGCCCGGAGGTCTCTCGTTCACCTCGGGTTCGCCCGGGCGCCGCCCGTGCGTGTCAGCCTTCCCGGGGCGATGCACGCGCGGGTGGGAGAAAAGGGGCGGGGCGATCATGGAGAGCGGGCCGGCGATCTTCGCGGGGATGGTGTTCGCCCTGTTCGGAGGCGCACTGCTGGTGTGGACCGCGGTCCGGGTGCGGCATCGCGAACCCGTCGCCCAGGGTGTGAGCCCCGTCGCATCGGCGACCCTCGCGACCCTCGCCGCGCTCGTCGCGCTGGCCGTCGGAACGTGGTGCTTCACCCGCCTCTGAATCCGCCTCCCGAACCGGCGTCCAGGGCCCTGCCCCGACTCGTGTTTGAACCGCGTGAGCGGGGTCATGCCGGTAAAGGAGAGAACGGGTTCCGCTCCGGCGGAAAAGGACCGGTCGGCACTCCGGGCGGCAGGAATGGCGGTAGTCGGGTTACCGTTCGAGTGGCCGTTGCGGGCTTTTCCCGTTTGACACGGGGGCGGGATGTACCGTCACACTCCGCAGCGTCACCATGACCCGACCCCGGGAGCAAGGCCTGGGGAGGCCCCAGCGTCGACCGGAGAGAAGAGCGAAGTTGTCCCCGACCAGCGAGACCGCAAAGGGCGGCCGCCGACTCGTCATCGTCGAGTCGCCTGCCAAGGCGAAGACGATCAAGGGCTACCTCGGCCCCGGCTACATCGTCGAGGCGAGCGTCGGGCACATCCGCGACCTTCCGAACGGCGCCGCGGAGGTGCCGGAGTCGTACACCGGCGAGGTCCGCCGCCTCGGTGTGGACGTCGAACACGACTTCCAGCCCATCTACGTGGTCAACGCCGACAAGCGGGCGCAGGTCAAGAAGCTCAAGGACCTGCTCAAGGAGTCCGACGAACTCTTCCTCGCCACCGACGAGGACCGGGAGGGCGAGGCGATCGCCTGGCACCTCCAGGAGGTCCTCAAGCCGAAGATCCCCGTCAAGCGGATGGTCTTCCACGAGATCACCAAGGACGCGATCCGGGCGGCCGTGGCCAACCCGCGCCAGCTCAACCAGAAGCTCGTCGACGCCCAGGAGACCCGCCGCATCCTCGACCGCCTCTACGGCTACGAGGTCTCGCCGGTCCTGTGGAAGAAGGTCATGCCGCGTCTGTCGGCCGGCCGTGTCCAGTCCGTCGCGACCCGGCTCGTCGTCCAGCGGGAACGTGAGCGCATCGCGTTCCGCTCCGCCGAGTACTGGGACCTGACGGGCACCTTCGGCACCGGCCGCGCGGGGGACCCGTCGGACCCGTCGACGCTGGTCGCCCGGCTGCAGACCGTCGAGGGCCGACGGGTCGCGCAGGGCCGCGACTTCGACTCCCTCGGCCGGCTCAAGACCGAGAACACCCTCCACCTCGACGAGGCGAACGCCCGCGCCCTCGCCGCCGCCCTGGAGGACACCCGGTTCTCCGTGCGGTCCGTCGAGTCCAAGCCGTACCGCCGCTCGCCGTACGCCCCGTTCCGTACGACGACGCTGCAGCAGGAGGCCAGCCGCAAGCTCGGCTTCGGCGCCAAGGCCACCATGCAGGTCGCGCAGAAGCTGTACGAGAACGGCTACATCACGTACATGCGTACGGACTCCACGACGCTCAGCGACACCGCCGTGGCCGCCGCCCGGGCCCAGGTCACGCAGCTGTACGGCGCCGACTACCTGCCGGCCCAGCCGCGTACGTACGCCGGAAAGGTCAAGAACGCGCAGGAGGCGCACGAGGCGATCCGCCCCTCGGGTGATCGTTTCCGCACCCCCGCCGAGACAGGTCTGACCGGCGACCAGTTCAAGCTCTACGAGTTGATCTGGAAGCGGACCGTCGCCTCCCAGATGAAGGACGCGACCGGCAACAGCGTGACGGTGCGGATCGGCGGCACCGCCGCCGACGGCCGGGACGTCGAGTTCAGCGCCTCCGGCAAGACGATCACCTTCCACGGCTTCCTGAAGGCCTACGTCGAGGGCGCCGACGACCCGAACGCCGAGCTGGACGACCGCGAGCGCCGACTGCCCCAGGTCGCCGAGGGCGACGCGCTCAGCGCCGAGGAGATCACGGTCGACGGGCACGCCACCAAGCCCCCGGCCCGGTACACCGAGGCCAGCCTGGTCAAGGAGCTCGAAGAGCGCGAGATCGGCCGCCCGTCGACGTACGCGTCGATCATCGGCACGATCCTCGACCGCGGCTATGTGTTCAAGAAGGGCACGGCGCTCGTGCCGTCCTTCCTGTCCTTCGCCGTGGTCAACCTTCTGGAGAAGCACTTCGGCCGCCTCGTCGACTACGACTTCACCGCCAAGATGGAGGACGACCTCGACCGCATCGCGCGCGGCGAGGCCCAGTCCGTGCCGTGGCTCAAGCGCTTCTACTTCGGCGAGACCGCCTCCGACAGCGGCTTCGCCGCGGGCGTGGGCGGCGCGGCCGACGCCGGCAACGGCGACGGGGATCACCTCGGCGGCCTCAAGGAGCTGGTGACCGACCTGGGCGCGATCGACGCGCGCGAAGTGTCGTCGTTCCCCGTGGGCAACGGCATCGTGCTGCGGGTCGGCCGCTTCGGGCCGTACATCGAGCGCGGGGAGAAGGACAGCGAGGGCCACCAGCGCGCCGACATCCCCGAGGACCTCGCCCCCGACGAGCTGTCCGTCGAGCTGGCCGAGGAACTGCTCGCCAAGCCGAGCGGCGACTTCGAGCTGGGCACCGACCCGGAGACCGGCCACCCGATCGTCGCCAAGGCCGGCCGCTACGGCCCGTACGTCACCGAGGTGCTCCCCGAGGGCACCCCGAAGACCGGCAAGAACGCCGTCAAGCCGCGTACGGCCTCGCTGTTCAAGTCGATGTCCCTGGACACGGTCACCCTGGAGGACGCCCTCAGACTGATGTCCCTGCCGCGGGTCGTCGGCACGGACGCCGAGGGCCAGGAGATCACCGCGCAGAACGGGCGCTACGGGCCGTACCTGAAGAAGGGCACGGACTCGCGGTCGCTGCAGACCGAGGACCAGCTCTTCACGATCACCCTCGACGAAGCCCTGCAGATCTACTCCCAGCCCAAGCAGCGCGGCCGTGCCGCCGCGAAGCCGCCGCTGAAGGAGCTCGGCGAGGACCCGGTCAGCAAGAAGCCGGTCGTCATCAAGGACGGCCGCTTCGGGGCGTACGTCACCGACGGGGAGACCAACGCGACGCTGCGCTCCGGCGACAGCATCGAGACGATCACCCCGGAGCGCGGCTTCGAGCTGCTCGCCGAGAAGCGGGCGAAGGGGCCCGCCAAGAAGACGGCGAGGAAGGCCCCCGCGAAGAAGACCGCGACCGCGGCCAAGAAGGCGGCTCCGGCGAAGAAGACGGCCGCCAAGAAGACCGCGGCGAAGAAGACCACGACGGCTGCGGCGGCCAAGAAGACGGCCGCGAAGACGACATCGGCCTCGCGTACGACGTCTGCTTCGCGTACGACGACGGAGGACTGAACCGGCTGACGGACCGTCGGCGCCGGTCGTTCGACCGGTCGGACGACCGCGCCGGACGACCGGGCCGAACAGGTCGGGTTCGGCCACAGATTCCCCACAGCGGCTTCACGAAGTGAACGCCCCGGCATCACTTTGGTGTCGGGGCGGTCGTACGCCAGGGCAGGCGCCCCGGGCTGTCAGTCGCTGCCGATAGGCTGAAAGCATGACGCGAGCCGAGCAGCCAACGGCCCTCCCCCCGGCACCGGACGACGCCCTGGTGGCGGACTCCCGCGAGCGCGCCGTACGCGCCCTGTTGCGTGAGCCCCAGCTGAAGCGGCTGTGGTCCGCGCAGTTGGTGGGCGGTGTCGCAGACGCCCTCGCACTCCTGGTGTTCGTCCTCCTCGTCCTCCAGGCGGCCATCGCCGAGGGCTCGTTCGGGGGCGGCTACCGGGGCGTGGCGTTCGCAGTGGCGACCGTGTTCGCGGTGCGGATTCTGGCCACCCTCCTCTTCGGCGCGGTCCTCCTCGGCCCGGTGACCTCGCTCACCTCCCCGGAGGGCCCGCTCGACCGCCGCTGGACCATGGTCGGCGCGGACGGGCTGCGCGCCGCGCTGCTCCTCGTCGCGCCACTGTGGATCGACTGGACGCCGGACGACGCACTGGCCTTCCTGCTCGTCACCGCGTTCGTCACCGGTGTCGCCGAGCGCTTCTGGACGGTCGCCCGGGAGAGCGCGGCCCCCGCCCTGCTGCCCGCCCCGCCGCTGGAGGGCGCGACGGTCAGGCCGCTGCCGGACCACATGGAGGCCCTGCGCCGGCTGTCGCTGCGCACGGGCTTCCTGGCGATACCGCTCGGCGCCGCCACCCTGGTCCTCGCGGCATTGTTCAACAATCTTCTGGGCACCGGGATCGACTGGTTCGCCCAGCACCAGGCGGCTCTCGCCTCCTACGTCGCCGGGGGGCTCTTCGCCGGGTCCCTGTCGGTCGTGGTCTTCCTGGAACTGCCGTCGGTGCGCACCCCGCGCGCGCGGTCCCCGCTGGAGGGGCTGCGCCGGCCGAAGACGGCGACGGGCGTCGACACCGGCCGCACGGGCGTGATCCCGCTGCTGGTCCTCGCCTGCGCGGCCGTCGCCGCCTCCATCGCCGCCGCTGCCGCCGTCGCGGTGCTGCACGCCAAGGACCTGGGCGGCGGCCCGGTGCTGTACGGGCTGCTGGTGCTCACCCTGACCGGCGGGGTCGCCCTCGGCATCCGTACGGCACCGAAGGTGCTGGTCGCGCTGTCGCGGCGCCGGCTGCTCGCGCTGGCGATCGCCTTCACCGGCGTGGCCCTGCTGGCCGCCGGACTGGACCCCGATGTCACCAGCGTGCTGCTGATCACGGCTCTGGCCGGGGTCGGCGCGGGAATCGCGGCGAACACCGGGCACGCGCTGCTCGACCAGGAGGCCGAGGACAGCCGCCGTACACGCACGACCGAGCACCTGCACGCGGTGGTGCGGGTCTGCGTGGCGCTGGCCGCGGTGGGCGCCCCGCTGCTCGCGGCGCTGATCGGACCGCATCGACTGGAGAACGGCAAGTTCGTGTTCGCGCACGGCGGCGCCGCGTTCACCCTGATGCTGGTCGGTGCGCTGCTGCTGCCGGTGGCCGCGCTGGTGCTGGCCAAGGTCGACGACCGCTCCGGTGTCCCGCTGCGCCTCGATCTGCGCGACGCGCTGCTCGGCGGCGACGACCCGGCGGTGGCACCGGCCGCCAACGGATTCTTCATCGTCCTGGAGGGCGGCGACGGCGCCGGCAAGTCCACCCAGGCCGAGGCGCTCGCCGAGTGGATCAGGGCCAAGGGCCACGAGGTCGTCCTCACGCGTGAGCCGGGCGCCACCCCGGTCGGCAAGCGGCTGCGCTCGATCCTCCTCGACGTGTCGAGCGCCGGTCTCTCGCACCGCGCGGAGGCCCTGCTGTACGCGGCGGACCGCGCGGAGCACGTCGACACGGTCGTCCGCCCCGCCCTGGAGCGCGGCGCGGTCGTGATCAGCGATCGGTACATCGACTCGTCCGTCGCCTACCAGGGCGCCGGCCGCGACCTGTCCCCGACCGAGATCGCCCGCATCTCGCGCTGGGCGACGAACGGCCTGGTGCCGCATCTGACGGTGCTGCTGGACGTCTCCCCGGAGACCGCCCGCGAACGCTTCACGGAGGCGCCGGACCGTCTGGAGTCGGAGCCCGCCGAGTTCCACGCGCGCGTGCGCTCCGGTTTCCTCACGCTGGCCGCCGCCGACCCCGGCCGCTACCTGGTGGTCGACGCGGGCCAGGAGCCCGAGGCCGTCACCACCGTCGTACGCCACCGGCTCGACCGGATGCTGCCGCTTTCCGAGGCCGAGATCAAGGCCCAGGAGGAGGCGCGGAAGAAGGCCGAGGAGGAGGCCCGCCGCAAGGCCGAGGAAGAGGCCGCCCGCAAGGCCGAGGAGGAGCGCCTGGAGCGTGAGCGCCAGGAGCAGCTCGCCAAGCTGCGCGCCGAGGAGGAGGAGCGCAAGCGGCGCGAGCTGGAGGAGGCGCAGCGCCGCGAGGCCGAGCGCCAGGCCGAGGAGGCCCGGCTGCGCGCCGAGGAGGCACGCAGGCGTGCGGAGGAGGAGCGGCAGCGACTGCTCGCCGAGGAGAAGGCCCGCGCCGAGGCGGAGGCCCGCCGCAAGGTGGAGGAGGAGCGGCGCAGGGCCGAGGAGGAGCGGCAGCGCAAGGTGGCCGAGGAGGAGGCCCGGCGGCGTGCCGAGGCCGAGGCGGCCCGCCAGGAGGAGCAGCGCAAGGCCGAGGCCGCGCGTCTGGAGAAGCAGCGCAAGGCGGAGGAGGCGCTGCTGCGGGCCGAGGAGGCGCGGCGCGCGGCCGAGCAGGCCGCCGCGGCGGCCCAGGTCGGCCCCCGGGCCAAGCCGCCGACCGCTCCCGCGGCCTCCGCGGCGCCGGAGGCGGTGACCGTGCCGACGCCGGTGGTCACACCGAACGCTTCGGGCGGCCCGGTGGAGGAGACGACGGTCCTGCCGCGGGTGCGGATGGACAAGAAGCCGGACATGAGCAAGAGGCCGGTGGAGGACAAGGGGCCGGTGATGGACAAGAGGCCGGTGGAGGACACCACTCCGCTGCCCCGCGTCCGTATGGACAAGGACCCGGAGCCCTCGCGGCCGACCGGGAACGGGTCTGACGCCGAGGTGACGGCGGAGCTGCCCCAGCCGCCGACGCGGCCCACCGGAGCGGCCGACGAGACCGCCGTACTGCCGCCCGTGGGTGCCGCGGACGAGACCGCCGTACTGCCTCCGGCGGGCGCGGCCGACGAGACGGCCGTACTGCCTCCGGTACGGCAGGACGCTCCCGCGGACCGGATGCCGCCGGGGTTCTTCCGCGACGAGCGGGAGGGCGCCGGACCGGACGGCTCCGAGGACCGTACGCGCGAGCTGCCGCAGGTCGACGAGGCGGGCGCGCCCCGGCAGCGGCCGAGGCCCGACTGGGCCGAGGAGACGCCGCTGGACGACCTGCCGTCCCTCGCGGACGAACTGCTGGGACCGCACCGGGACGACGACTTCGACGAGGACCAGGGCGGGGGCCGCGGGCGCGGCCGACGGCGCTGAGCGTCATGCGGGGCTGAGAGCCGCGGGGGTCACCCGGCCGGTTCGGCGGGTGGCCCCCGTTGTCAGTGGGCGCCCGCACAATGGAGACCGGCAGCGGAATGTGACGGAAGGGCGGCGTGACCCATGAGCGTGTGGGACGACCTCGTCGGGCAGGAGAAGGTGAGCGAGCAGCTGACCGCTGCCGCCCGGGACGCCGACGCGCTCGTCACCGCGGCCGTATCCGCCGCCCCGCCGCCCGAGGCGTCGAAGATGACCCACGCCTGGCTGTTCACCGGCCCGCCCGGCGCAGGGCGGACTCAGGTGGCGCGGGCGTTCGCCGCGGCGCTGCAGTGCGTGAGCCCCGACCGTGCGCTCGGCGGCGCCCCCGGCTGCGGCTTCTGCGACGGCTGTCATACGGCGCTGATCGGCACCCACGCCGACGTCACCACCGTGGCCGCCGTGGGCACCCAGATCCTCGCCGAGGACATGCGCGACACGGTCCGCAAGTCGTACACCTCGCCGGCCACGGGCCGCTGGCAGGTGATCCTCGTCGAGGACGCCGAGCGGCTGAACGAGAAGTCGGCGAACGCCGTCCTCAAGGCGGTCGAGGAGCCCGCCCCCCGGACGGTCTGGTTGCTGTGCGCGCCCTCTCTGGAGGACGTGCTGCCCACGATCCGTTCCCGCTGCCGTCACCTGAACCTGCGGACGCCGGCCGTCGACGCCGTCGCCGACATGCTCGTCCGGCGCGAGGGCATCGAGCCCGAGGTGGCGGCCGCGGCCGCCCGCGCCACGCAGGGGCATGTGGACCGGGCCCGTCGGCTGGCCACTGATCCGGCCGCCCGCGAGCGCCGCGCGTCCGTGCTGAAGCTGCCGCTGCGGATCGAGGACATCGGGGGCTGCCTCAAGGCCGCTCAGGAACTGGTGGACGCGGCGGCGGAGGACGCCAAGGTGCTCGCCGAGGAGATGGACGGCAAGGAGACCGAGGAGCTGAAGGCGGCGCTGGGCGCGGCCCAGGGCGGCCGGATGCCGCGCGGTACGGCGGGGGTGATGAAGGATCTCGAGGACATGCAGAAGCGTCGGCGCACGCGTACCCAGCGGGACAGTCTCGACCTCGCGCTGACCGACCTCACCGCGTTCTACCGCGACGTCCTCGCCCTCCAGCTCGGCTCCCGCATCGCGCTCGCCAACGCGGACGCCGAGGACACCCTGGAGCGCCTGTCCCGCGGCACCACGCCCGAGTCCACCCTGCGCCGCATCGAGGCCATCGGTGCGTGCAGAGAGGCCCTCGACCGCAACGTGGCTCCGCTGCTGGCGGTGGAGGCGATGACGATGGCGCTGAGAGCGGGCTGACGGACTGGAGCGGGTGAACATCGGCCGACGGTTGACGGTGTCGCTCATCCGTGGCTGTTCGTACACGTACGGCACTCGCGCCGTAGCTCAGAGTTAGGCTCGCCGGATGTACATCAGGAGCTGTCCCCGCAGGCCCCGAAAGCCCAGCAGGACGCGCAGGACCCGCACCGGCACCGCCCTCCGTGTCCTCGCCCTCCCCCTTGCCGCAGCGCTCGCCGTCTCCGCCTGTTCCCCCGGGAGCTCGACGAGCACCGCCGGCGCCGCGGCGCGGGCAGAGCCGGCTGAGCTGGCTGAGCTGGCGGCTCTGCCGAAGTCGACGCCGTCGGCGCTGGCGCCGTACTACGAGCAGAAACTGGCCTGGCGCTCCTGCGATGTCCCCGGCTTCCAGTGCGCCACGATGAAGGCGCCGCTCGACTACGCCCACCCGGGTGCGGGTGATGTCCGGCTCGCGGTGTCCCGCAGGAAGGCGACGGGCCCCGGCAAGCGGCTCGGATCGCTCCTGGTGAACCCGGGCGGACCGGGCGCCTCGGCGGTCGGCTACCTCCAGTCCTACGCCGGCATCGGCTACCCGGTCGGGGTCCGCGCCCGCTACGACATGGTCGCCGTCGACCCCCGCGGCGTGGCCGGCAGCCAGCCTGTGGAGTGTCTCGACGGGCGCAGGATGGACGCGTACACACAGACCGACACGACCCCCGACGACCGGCGGGAGACGGAGGGGCTCGTCGAGGCGTACAAGGGGTTCACGGAGGCCTGCGGCGCGCACGCGGCCCCGCTGCTCCGCCATGTCTCCACCGTCGAGGCCGCCCGTGACATGGACATCCTGCGGGCGGCGCTGGGGGACCGGCGGCTGACGTATGTGGGGGCGTCGTACGGAACGCTGCTCGGCGCGACCTACGCGGGGCTGTTCCCGGACCGGGTGGGTCGGTTGGTCCTGGACGGCGCGCTGGACCCGTCGCTGTCCGCCCGCACGCTGAACCTGGAACAGACGGCGGGCTTCGAGACGGCGTTCCGGTCGTTCGCGAAGGACTGCGCACGGCGGCGGGACTGCCCCCTCGGCCGCAGGCAGAGCGAGGTCGGCCCGCGCCTCAAGGCGTTCTTCGGCACGCTGGACGGCCACGCCCTCCCCACCGGCGACCCCGACCACCGCAGGCTCGGCGAGGCGCTCGCCACGACCGGGGTGATCGCGGCGATGTACGACGAGAGCAGCTGGGAGCAGTTGCGCGCCGCGCTGACCGCGGCGATCGAGGACAAGGACGGCGCCGGGCTGCTCGCCCTGTCCGACAGCTACTACCAGCGCGACGCCGACGGCCGCTACACGAACCTGATGTCCGCCAACGCGGCCGTGAACTGCCTCGACCTCCCGGCCTCCTTCGCCACGCCCGAGCAGGTCGAACAGGCCCTGCCGTCCTTCGAGAAGGCCTCCCCGGTCTTCGGCAAGGGCCTCGCCTGGGCCTCGCTGAACTGCGCGTACTGGCCGGTGGGGCCCACGGGCCGGCCGCACCGCATCACGGCGAAGGGCGCCGCCCCGATCGTCGTCGTCGGCACCACGCGCGACCCGGCGACCCCATACCGCTGGGCCCGCTCCCTGACCCGCCAGCTCTCCTCCGCCCGCCTCCTCACCTACGTCGGCGACGGCCACACCGCCTACGGCCGCGGCAGCGGGTGCATCGACTCCACGATCAACGCCTACCTGCTCCACGGCACCCCCCCGACACCGAAGAAGCGCTGCTCATAGCCCCACCCGCACCCCCGGAACGGCAGCCTCCGGGGGTGGTACGGAGCACCCCCGGAAACTGTGTAGACTTACCGACGTTGCTGATCGCACCATGGTGCGGACGGCGCGCCGCCTTAGCTCAGATGGCCAGAGCAACGCACTCGTAATGCGTAGGTCTCGGGTTCGAATCCCGAAGGCGGCTCCGGCAAAGGCCAGGTCACATAGCCCGTGACCTGGCCTTTTGTGTTGCTCGGGGCATGACGCGTCACACGGCCGGGGTGCCGCGAGATGGCTTGCGTGAGCGATGCGTGAGCGGAGCGGTTCGGTGCCCTACTTCTTCGGCTTCTTCCGCTTGGCCTTCTTCTTGACCCTGGCCTCGGCTTTCGCCTTGGCCGCCGCCTTCTTGGCGGCCTTACGGGCGGCCTCCTCCGCCTCGGTCTTCCGCTGAAGCGGGACCAGCTTGGCGGTGGCTTCGGCCGCGTTCTTGCCGACCTGCGGCAGGACGCTCTGGTAAATGTCCCGCGTAATGCGGGTGTCGCTGTGCCCGAGCGTGTCCGACACGATCTTCACGTCGATGCCGGCGGCGAGCATGAGCGTGGCCGCCCCGTGCCGGAGGTCGTGCAGCCGGATCGGCGGGAGCCCGGAGGCGGCGACGAGGCGCTCGAAGAGGTCGGTCACCTTGCCGGGGTGCAGCCAGGAGCCGTCTTCCTGGGTGAAGACCATGCCGGTCTCGACCCAGGCCGTTCCCCACTCCTCGCGGTCGGCGTCCTGCTGTTCGCGGTGCCGCTTCAGGACGCTGACGGTGTCGTCGTCGAGCGCGACCACGCGGAAGCCGCTGTCCGTCTTGGGCTCGGAGGTCTCGACCTCCCACCCGTCCTGGACGAGCTGGGCGGAGACGGTCAGGGAGTGGTCATCGAGGTTGGTCTCCGACCAGGGCTGCGCGCATGCCTCGCCCCGCCGCAGGCCGCGGAACGCGATCAGGTGCCACATCGCGTACAGCCGGTCCTCAGCGAGGAAGTCGAGGAAAGCGCCAGTCTGTTCGGGCGTCCAGACCATGACGGGGGAGGGCTTCTCGCCCGTCTGCTCCCACCTGGCGACCCGCGCGTCCGTCCACACCAGAGCCTTCGGCTTACGCACAGGATCGAGCTCGACGTGGGCGGCCGGGTTGAAGGTGAGGATCTGCTGGCCGATCGCGTCGTTCAACGCAGACCGCAGCGTGGCCTTGATACGCAGCCGGGTAGCCGGGCCGGTCACACGCCGGAACGGCGGCATGGCATCGATCGCCGTCTTCATCACCTTGCGGCGGGCGCGGTTGTCCAGGCCCTTCCACGGCACGGTGGCCAACTCCTCGACCGCGGCCCGGCGCTGGGCGTTCTGCTCCAGGATCTCGGCATTGCCGTCGGATATGGCCGTGAACATGTCGCTGAGATGGCTCACGCGCAGCCGATCGAGACGGTGGTGGCCGATCCGAGGCTTCAAATGGAAGCGGATATCGGTCTCGTAGCGGCTGAGTCCCGACTTGCGGATGCGCTTGCCGTCGAGCCACCGATCGAGCCACTCGCCGACGGTCAGGCGACCGATCAGGTCCTGACCGGACTTCAGGCGCCGACGGGTCTCCTCGACATCGGGCAGTGGCGACTTCTCGTCGCCGACCTCCTCCAGCATGGCGGCGATCAGTGCCATGCCCTCGGGGTCGTCGGTGTCGGCGAGGCCGAGCAGCGCGCGTATGTGGTCGAGGTCGGCCTGGGCCGCCTTGAGGCTCTCGTAGCCGGCGCGGCTGAAGGAGCGGCGGGTGCCGTCCTCGCGGGGCGGGAGTTCCTGGCGTATCGAGTACGAGCCGTGCTTGCGGCTGGAGAGCTTCGGGCACTGCTTACCGAGCGGCTTCCCGGTATGAACGTCGCGGCAGTAGCAGCGGCGGTGGGTGGAACCCTTCAAAGATCATTCTCCTCATCGGTGTTGCCGACGGGTGGGTCGACGTCGGCGAGCTCTGGTGGCAGGTGCGGTGGTGTGCCGCCGTCTTCGCGGATGAAGGCGCGGGCGCTGCGGAGCCGGTACTTGGCTTCCAACGCCCTTTCGGCGTAGTCGGCTTGGGCGAGTACGGCTTCCTCGCGTTCGGCCTGGTTGGGTGCCGTCTCGGCCTTCCAGCGCTCGTGTTTCTCGCCTTTCAGTGCGGCCAGGGCGGCGCGCTGGTAGCGGATGTGGGCGCGGAAGTTGCGGAGCATGTCGTTTTCCATGCCGAAGTCCTCCCTGTCGCCGGTGAACCAGTGCATGGCATCCCATGTGGGGTCGGAGTGCTGCAGGGGAAGGCGCTGGACTCGGTCGACGTAGCCGACGGGGTAGAGCAGGCAGATCGGGTAGGTCCGCAGGGCTTCGGCGAGGACAAGGACGTCGACCAGGGGCAGGTTGGCGCGGCGGCCGGACTCCATGTTGGCGATCACGTTGCGCGGGATCGGGTGGCCGATCTCCTCGCAGCGGTCGGCCAGGTCCTGGGCGCTCATGCGCAGCTCCTTCCTTCGTCTGCGGACCTCGGCGGCCACCGTGGCCATCACCTGATCCACCCACTCGGGGACGTCGTCCTCGTCATCTCTAGGATCAAAACGGCGTTGTGTCATGGAGACACATTAGCTTCCCGATGATGGTTAGTGATCGCCTGGAGTCGGACGTGATGCCGCGTTCGCCGAGGGCTCACTCATGGACGGAGCATGTATGCGCGACAACGAGACCGCGGAGCAGCCCAAGGGTATGACGCGGGCGGAGCTGCTGGCCCTGCCTGTCGCCGTTGACCTGGACACCGGCAATCGGGCGCTGGGCTTGGGGCGGAGCAAGGGCTACGAGCTGGCTAAGCGCGGTCAGTACCCCTGCAAGGTCCTGCGGCTGGGCAAGGCGTACCGCGTCGTGACAGCCGACCTGTTGAGCCTGCTCGGCCTGGCCGCATGACCGTCCGAGCCCATAGCAGACGCTTCTGCGCTGAGCTGACACAGAAACGCTGGACTGTGTCGGGGCGTGGACGTACTGTCCGTGTTCCCTCGCCCCGGCCCAGGAAGCGAGAAAGCCCCCGGCGCGCCAACGCCGGAGGCTCCGCACACTCCACTGCCCGCATTCCAACGAACGACCTGCGTGAGCCGGGCCTGCATGCCCGACATCACCGGAAAAGGAGCTGCCCTGTGCAACCTACGACACCCGAGCCGCATTCCGCACCCGGCAAAGCGGCATGGCCGACGGTCGCGGTGCCCGGCCGGCCCAGCCGCGCGCTCGAAGCCGCCCCGGCGGCCGACGGCGGGGCACCGGATACGGTTCCGGTGGATCAGCCTGCCGAGGAGGCGGTGCCGGAACCCGAGCCGACGTACGGCTCCGAGCTGTTGAGTGAACTGCGTTCCCAGATAGCCCAGTTCGTGATCCTGCCCTCACAGCAGGCGCTACACGCGGTCACGCTGTGGGTGGCGGCGACGCACCTGCAGCCCGCGTGGCAGCACGCCCCGCGTCTGGCGGTTGTCGGGCCGGCGAAGCGGTGCGGCAAGTCAAGGCTGCTGGACGTGCTGACCGAGACGGTCCACGAGCCGATGCTCACCATCAACACCACGCCCGCGGCGATCTTCCGCTCCATCACCGACGAACCGCCCACCCTGCTGGTGGACGAGGCGGACACCATCTTCGGCACCCCGAAGCAGGCGGAGAAGAACGAGGAGATGCGCGGCCTGCTCAACGCCGGCCACCAGCGCAACCGGTACGTCACCCGCGTCGTCGGCAACGACCACACCCCACACCGGTTCGCCACCTTCGCCATGGCCGCGCTCGCGGGCATCGGCGACCTCCCGGACACAATCATGGACCGGTCGGTGGTGATTCGTATGCGCCGCCGGGCCGAGGGCGAGAGCGTCAAGCCCTTCCGCTCCCGCCGCGACACCCCAGCCCTCCACGACCTGCGCGACCGCATCGCCGCCTGGGCCCGGCCGCAGCTCGACGACGCCGCCGACATGGAACCGGCGATGCCGGTGGAGGACCGCGCCGCCGACACCTGGGAACCCCTGGTGATCGTCGCCGACCTGGCCGCCGGGCCCTGGCCCCGCCTCGCCCGCGCGGCGTGCGCGCAGATGGTCAGGGCCGAAGCGGAGGCCGAGGAGGACCACCCCAGCTCAGCGCGGATCCTGGCCGACATCCGGCGGGTCTTCGTAGCCCAGCGCGAGGTCGACAGCCTCTCCACGGACGAACTCCTGCACCACCTGCGCCAGGACATGGAAGGCCCGTGGGCGGAGTGGGGTCGCAAGGGACTGGGCCCACGTGAGCTCGGCTCGCTGCTGCGCGCCTTCGACATCAGGCCCGGCAACGTCCGCCTCGCCGACGGAACCCAGCGCAAGGGCTACACGCGCAACAAGTTCCTCGACGCGTGGCGCCGCTACTGCCCGACCGTCCACCCGGTCGGCACAGGCCCCGCGCGCAGCGAGGGCTGAGACCCACCCAGTCCCCGGTTGCCGTCCTTGCCGTCCCTGCCGTAATCCCGCAGGTCAAACGGCATGCAGGCAAGACGGCAACCGGGGCCAGGGCGGCAACACGATCATGACCGAGGTTCCTGCCCGCCGGGACGCCGCCCACATCCGTCTCGTGCCGTCCCGGACGTCCCCGCCGTATCACCGCAGGTCACAGCACATGCGGCCGGGACGGCAAGACGGATGCGAACCGTCCACAGCAACCGAACCGCAGCACCCGCCGCCCGTGCGTGCCCCCAGGACGCGCCGACGCCGCCAAGACGGAACACCGACCCCCCTGCCGTACCGGCCCTGACCTGCGCTTGCAACGGCCAAGACGGCAAAGACGGACCACGCCACCACCCCAGGAGAACCCCGCTTGACCACCCTCTCCACACCCACCCACCGGGACCATCGCCCTGGCGAAGGACGGCCGATGACGAGCAAGCAGGCTGCTGAGCGCTACGCGCTCGTCGCGGCGGGCGCTGTCATCGTGGCGCTCACCGCCAGCGGATTCTGGCTGTCGTACGCGCACCTCGCCGAGGTCGCCGGACAGCACGGCCTCAAGAACTCCCCCGTCCGCCAGTGGGCCTGGCCCGCGACCCTGGACGCCTTCATCGTCGCGGGCGAACTCCTCATGCTCCGCGCGGGCCTGCGCCGGGTGACCGACGGCTGGGCCATCGCCCTCACCGCCACCGGATCGGTCGGCTCCATCGCCCTCAACGTGGCCGGGGTCAACGGCACAGGCAACGCCAGCACCATTCCCCTGCTCGACTACGTGGTCGCCGCGGTTCCCCCGACCGCCGCACTGCTGGCCTTCGGCGTCCTGATGCGGCAGATCCACCAACTGGTCGACCAACCTGCCGACCACGCGGACGCCGGGCCCTACCAGTCGCTGGAACCACCGGTCACCGCGCCCGCCAAGGCCGCCGAGCCACTGGCCGAGCCGGTCCGGCCCGCTGAGCCTCCGGCCGCCGGTTCCGTCCAGCCGACGGAACCACCGCCCGAGGTTTCGGAGGGCAAGCCGCAGGGTGGTCGTCCGCCCAAGGCCACGCTCGCGGAGCTCGTGGAGGTTGGGCGGATTGCCCTCGCTGAGCACGGCACACTCAGCCGGTCCCTTCTCCGGAAGGCAGTTAAGGACAGGGACCTGACGATCAGCAGTCGGCGGCAGACCGAGGTGATGGAGATGCTCCGGCCCGAAATCGAAGCCGCCGCCAAGACCGGTCCGAGCAGCGGCTGACCGGAATCCCTACGGGGTGACCGCAACCCCTTCCGGTCACCCCAGCCAGCCGGCCACCGGACCGCTCGCCGCCCGCTTTTCCACACCTGTGGATGGGGTGCCGACTACCAGCCCACTCCATCCCCAGTCCTTCCCCGCCGGCCCGCCTGCCCCCGCCTCTTCCGGAGAACCGCCCGTGACGCACGCCCCGCATCGCTCCGACCACACTCCCGACGAGCCGCTGCCGCTGACGAAGTCCCCTACGCTGATGGGGCGTTTGCGGCAGGCGTTCGGACGGGCTGCCCCTGGCGGAGCCAGTAGTACCCCGAGTCCGACTCAAGGCCGGACTTCGGGGGTGTCCGCCCCGGGGGTGGCGGAGAAGGCCCAGCGCCAGGGAGCGCCGGACCAGGAGGCCGGAGCCGAGGGCGGCCCCGACCCGGACACGCTCCATGCCGTCCAGCAAGCCGTCCTGCGCCCCGCCGACAGCGCAGCCATCGCCGCCGGCGAGCCTGCCGTGCAAAGCGTGCTGCCCACGATCCGCCGCTTCACCGGCACCAAGCGCAACGACCGTGTCGGCCCGCTGCGCTTCACCGGCGACCAGCGAGCCCGTCTCCAGCAGGCCGCTGCCGAGCACGGCTACAAGGGCGACTCCGGCTTCGCTGCCGACATCGTCCTCGCCTTTATCACCGGCCGGTTCACCGCCAACCTGCCGCTGTCGGAGGACCGCCGCCGCACGCACATCTTCCGCGCTCAGGTCCTGCGCCAGCTCAACCGGATCGGCGTCAACGTCAACCAGATCGCCCGCGCCCTCAACAGCGACCACACCCCACCCGACATACGCCAGCGCCTCACCGAACTCCACCACCTGCTGGAGCTGATCGCCGAAGCCCTCCGCCAGCCCGCCGACCCGGAGACGGAGGCAGCCGCGTGATCGCCGCCATCAAGCCCGCCGGAGCCAACACCCGCGGCCTGCTCGCCTACCTCTACGGCCGCGGAACCCACGACGAGCACTTCGACCCGCACATCGTGGCCGGGTTCGCGATGCTCGGCATGCCCGACCCCGGCCGCGACGAGAACGCCACCCTCACCGAACTCGCCCGCTACCTCGACGAGCCCGTGCGGCTGCGCAACAGCGAGTTCGGCAAGCCGGTCACCGACCACGTCTGGCACTGCCCGGTCCGCGCCGCCCCCGAGGACCGCTACCTCTCCGACGCCGAGTGGGGCGAGATCGCCCAGCGCATCGTCCAGGCCGCCGGCATCGCCCCGGCCGGTGACGACCTGGCCTGCCGTTGGATCGCCGTACGCCACGCCGACGACCACATCCACATCCTCGCCACCACCGTCCGCGAAGACGGCCGCCGCCCCAAGCTCCATGACAGCGGCCTGCGCGTCGGCGATGCCTGCCGCGAGATCGAGAAGGACTACGGGCTGCGCCGCCTGAAGAAGGGTGATCGCACCGGCGCCCGCCGTCCCAGCCAGGCCGAGATGCACAAGGCCGAACGCCTCGGCTGGGACCAGCCCAGCCCCGAGTGGCTTCAGGACCGTATCCGTGCCGCCATCCCCCACGTGACCAGCGCCGAGGAATTCATCGCCTACCTCGAAGCCAGCGGCGTCGAGGTCCAGGTCCGGCGCGGCCCGTCAGGCGACCTCCTCGGCTACGCCGCCGGCCGCCCCGGCGACATCAACGCGGCCGGCGAGCAGATCTACCACCCCGGAAGCAAAATCTCCCCCGACCTCTCCCTGCCCAAAATCAAGGCCCGCCTCGAATCCAGCCGACCCGAAGAACACCCCACCGCCCGCCGCAACCACCCCAACACCCCCTGGCACCAAGCCACCGACGCACTCGACACCCTCCACACCGACCTCGCCGACGACACCCACGCCCAGGCCCACATCACCGCCCTCGGCGAACTCCTCGAAGCCACCGCCCAGAAGGCCCCCGCCAACCTGCGCGCCGAACTCCGGGCCGCCTCCAAGGCGTTCGCCCGCGCCCAGCGCTCCCAGGTCCGCACGGAAGACCGTGCCGCCCACGCCCTGCGCAGCGCGGCACGCGACATCGTCCACACCGCCACCGGCCCCGACGGCAACGCCCTGGCCGCCCTGGTCGCAGCCCTCGTCTGGGCTACCATCCTCGCCGGACGCTGGCACGACGCGAAGCACCACGCCCACCAGGCCGACGCCGCCCGCCAGGCCGTCCAGCACCTCCAGACAGCCGCCGACCTGGCCCTCGCCCCGACGCTCGCCGAACTCACAGCCCGCCCGCCCAGGGAGCAGGCCCGCCGCGTTCTGGCCAGCGACGTGCGAGCAGTCGTCCCCGACCACGCCGAGCGGATCCTCGCCGACCCGGCCTGGCCCGCGCTCGCCACCGTCCTTGCCGACGCGGAAGCCCACGGCCACCAGCCCCACCAGCTCCTCAAGGAAGCCGCCGCCCAGCGCGAGCTGACCACCGCCCGCCAACCCGCCCGCGTCCTCATCACCCGCATCCAGCACACCGGCCGAAACCCAGCACCCAACCGCCGTGCCGAGGCCGCCCGGCTAGGCTCGACGAGGGCAGGCTCGGTCCCCGCTCAGCAGGCCGGAATCGGCCGGCTTCCTGCGGTGACTCCATCGCCTACCGAACAGCAGCACCGACAGCGTCGGTAGACCCCCAGTGCTCCCCGGGCGCATATCGATCATGGCTGGGCCTGACGGATGGCCTCGCCGTTTGCGGCGGCGAGGCCAGATGAGGCCGCTGGGCACACGGCGATGGGTGGCTGATGGGACCACTACAGCAGCCACGGTGGCAGGCATGTCCGCTCGCGTGCCGGTGGTGTGTTCGTGTTTTTGGCGGGGTGCCGAGGGCGCCTCAGGTTTGACGCTGCAGGTGATCGTCGTGGGTGTCCGGGGACGTCAAGAGTGCTGCCCAGGGCGGGTCGGCGCCGGGGACGGAGCAGGTGAGGGCGGCGACGCGGGCGGCGAAGGAGCAGGCGGCGGCGGTGTCGTCGAGGGTGAGGGTGTCGAGTCGGCCGCCGAGGTGTCCGAGCGCGGTGAGGTGGTGCAGTAGGCCGGCGGTGAAGGAGTCGCCAGCGCCGACGGTGTCGACCACGTCGACGGCCGGTGCGGGGACGGTGACGCGGTGGCCGTCGAGGGAGGCGAGGGCTCCGCGTCCGCCGAGGGTGATGACGACGAGGCGGGCGCCGGCCGCGTGCCAGGTGTCGCAGGCTTCTTCGGGGGTGGCCCCGGGCAGGAGCAGGGCGAGGTCGTCTTCGCTGAGGCGGAGGATGTCGGCGAGGGCGCACCAGTGGTGGAGCCGCTGGTGGTAGGCGGCGGGGGCCACGAGGAGGGGGCGGACGTTGGGGTCGATGGAGATGGAGGCGTGCTCGCGTGCCTTGGTGAGGTAGTCCTCGATGTGACGGCCGCCGGGCTGGCGTATGAGTGCCAGGGAGCCGGTGTGCACGGCGACGGTGTCCCCGTCCGGCACGGTGGTGGACAGTTCGTCCGGAGTCCACTGCCAGTCTGCGGCGCCGTCGGCGAAGAAGGAGTAGGTGGCCTGGCCCTGCTCGTCGAGGTTGGCGATGGCGAGGGTGCTGGGCTCGGGGGCGTTCACGCTGCCGGAGAGGTCGACGCCGGAGGCGGTGAGGTGGTTGCGGAAGAGGGTGCCGAAGAGGTCGTTGGACAACCGGGCGAGGAAGCGGGTGGGGGTGCCGAGCCGGGCGAGGGCGAGGGCGGTGTTGGCGGGGCCGCCGCCGGGCAGGACGTTCAGCGCGAGTTGGGCGGGGGCGGAGCGGGCGGGGTCGGTGAAGGCGTCGGCGACGCACTCGCCGATGACTGTGATGCCGCGGGCGGGCGGGTTCATGGGCGGTCTCTCTGTGGATGAGGCGCAGTGCGGGCGGGGGTTCAGCCCTTGACGGCGGAGCTGGCGACGCCTTGGACGAACCATCGCTGGAAGAACGCGAAGACGATCAGGACGGGCAGGACCAGCAGGACGCCGAAGGCGAGGACCTGGCCCCAGTCCACGGGCATCTGGCCCTGGAAGACGCTCATCTCCAGGGGCAGGGGGCGTACGGCGGGGTCGGAGACCATCAGGACGGGCCAGAGGAAGGAGCCCCACTGGGTGAGGAAGGTCAGGATCGCGACGGAGGCGAAGACCGGCTTGCTCATGGGGATGATGATCGCGAAGAAGGTGCGCCAGGGGCCGGCGCCGTCGATGCGGGCGGCTTCTTCGATGCTGGGCGGGATGGCGCGGAAGAAGGTGGCGAACTGGTAGATGGAGAAGGCGTTGGCGATGAAGGGGATGGCCTGGATGTAGATGGTGTTGCGCTGGTCGTTGAACATGTAGAGGAGCGGGACTGCGACGGCTTCGAACGGGACGAGCATCAGCAGCAGGACGACGCCGAAGACGGCCTTCTGGCCTTTCCAGCGCAGGCGGGCAAGGCCGTAGGCGGCCATGGAGTTGACGATCATGCCGCCGAGGACCACGACGGTGGACAGGAGCAGGGAGATGCCCATGAAGCGCCAGAAGTAGCCGGTGGCGTCGGAGTTGAAGCTGTCCAGGACGGCCGTGTAGTTGTCGAAGGACAGGTGGGTGGGCAGGAAGCCTGACAGGCCGTCGAGTACCTGGTCGGAGGGCTTGAAGCTGCCCACGATCAGATACAGCACGGGCAGGACGAAGATGAAGGCCAGCACGCTCAGGACGGCGTAGTCGAGGAAGCGGCGCAGGGAGTTACGGGTCTGGGCCATGGGGATCAGTCCTCGTTGCCGGTGCGGACGACGCGGCGCTGGATGAGGGTCAGGGCGACGACGATCAGGAAGAAGACGACGGTGATCGCGGACGCCTGGCCGATGTTGTTCTGGTCGAAGGCGGTGGTGACGGCCTGGTACATGACCGTGCGGGTGGCGTCCTCGTCGAGTCCGCCACCCTTGACGAGGACGTAGACCTGGTCGAAGACGCGGAAAGACAGAACGGAGGTGAGCATGGCGACGAAGACGAGGGTGCCGCGGATGCCGGGCAGGGTGACGTGCCGGAACTGCTGCCAGCGCGAGGCCCGGTCGAGTTCGGCGGCTTCGTAGAGTTCGCCGGGGATCTGCTGGAGGCCGGCGAGGAGGATGACCATCTGGAAGCCGACGCCCTGCCAGATGGACAGCACGATGATCGAGGCCATGGCGGTGAGCCCGTCGCCGAGCCAGTCGAAGGCGCCCCAGTGACCGAAGCTCAGGGTGTCGAGGGCGGAGTTGAGCAGGCCGTCGCCGCTGCGGGCGAGGATGAGCCGCCAGATCACGGCGACCAGGGCCATGGGGAAGACGACCGGCAGGAAGAACAGCGACCGGAACACGCCGATGGCCTTCAGCTTGCGGTTCAGCAGGATCGCGAGCCCGAGGGCAAGGCCGGTCTGCACGGGGACCACGACCACGGCGAAGGTCAGGTTGTTGACCAGCGCCCGCAGGAACGGGCCGGACATGTCGGGGTCGGTGAACAGCCGCCGGTACTGCTCGACGCCGAAGAACGTGGGCTCCAGCGGGGAGCCGAGGCGCACGTTGTAGAAGGAGAGCACGACCGCGTAGACGAACGGCACGCCGACGAAGGCGATGAGGCCGCCGAGGGCGGGTGCGGACATCAGCAGCCCGTGCAGCCATTCGCGGTTCCCGCGCCGGGGCCGTGAGGGTTTGGCGGAGGCTGGTGGTGGGGTCGGCTTCCGGCCTGCGGGTGTGGCGGGTGCGGGGTTCACGGTGGTCACGGTAGGGGTCCTCTTCCGGGCCGGGACGCGGCGGACATGGTCAGGGCGTGTCCGCCGCGTCCCGGCTGCTTCATGCCGGTTACGGGATCTGGTAGCCGGCGTTGTCGGAGAAGTCCTGGTCGATGGCGCGGGCGGCCTTGGCCAGGGCGGTCTTGGGGTCGGCGCCGCCGTAGATGTCGCTCAGGGCCTGGCTGAACTTGGCGGTGACCGTGGGGTATCCGGCGGTGACCGGGCGCGTCACGGCGACGCAGGACTTGTCGATCTGGGAGTCGCCGCAGGGCTTGGCGAGCTGGTCGGCGAACAGCTGCAGCGGGCCGCCCTGCTTGTACAGCTCACTCTTGGCGAGCACGGACAGGGTCCCGGGAGGGGCACCGTTGGCCGTGGTCATCGCGGTGACGTTGGCGTCGTTGAGCAGGGTGTCGAGGAAGGCGCCTGCCGCCTTGCCGTTCTTGGTGCTCGCGCCGATGCCCCACTGCCAGGAGCCCTGGCCGGTCTTGGTGCCGTTGCCGAAGTCGGGCAGCGGCAGCACGACCAGGTCGTCGCCGAGGGCCTTGCTGTAGGTGGGGTACATCCAGTGGCCGACCCAGGTCAGCGCGACCCGGCCCTTGGAGAAGGCGTTGCCGTCGGTGTTGGGGTCGACGTACGTCTTCCAGCCCTGGAAGGTCTTCAGCGCCTTGGCCACTTCCGGGGTGTCCAGGACGCCTTCGGCCTTGCCGTTGGTCAGCAGTGAGCCGCCGGCCGACCAGACGATAGGGGCGAAGCCGTAGGTGCCCCACTCGTTGGCGAAGCCGCCCGCCTCTCCCAGGTCCAGGCTCTTGCCGTCGGAGTCCTCAGCGGCGAGCTTCTTGACGGCCGCGGTGAACTCGGCTGCGGTCCAGGCGTCCTCCACGCTGGTGGGGTACTTGATCCCGGCCTTGTCGAGCAGCTTCTTGTTGCCGTAGATCCCGAGGCCGGAGTCGAACATGCCCAGCCCGTAGTGCTTGCCGCCGATCTCTCCTTGCGCCTTGATCGCGTCGGTGGCGTTGGCCATGGTCTTGACGGAGACGTAGTCGTCGATCGGGGAGAGCTTCTTGTTGTAGACGAAGTTCGCCATGGTCGGGCCGTCGAACTCCATCACGTCCGGCAGCTTGGAGGCGTCGGTGGCGGTGATGGTCTTGGTGTAGTCGGCATCGGGGATCAGGGTCAGCTTGACCTTGATCTCCTTCTGCGAGGAGTTGAACGACTTCACCGCGTTCTGCACTGCGGTGGCCTCGGCCTTGACGCCCTGGTGGGCCCAGACTGTGATGGTGCCGGTGCCGCTGCCCTTCTCGGCGGAGGTGTCGGTGTCACTGCCTCCCCCGCAGGCGGCCAGCGCGGCCAGGGGAAGGACGAGGGCCAGGGCCGTACAGGCCGTCCGGACAGATCTTCTGCTTCCGGCGTTCATCGTGGGTGCCTCCGTGTGTGGTGCCGGGATGAGGGTGGGTGGTGCGGATGTGCCGTGGGGGTGTGGGGACTTGAGGGTGGGGGTGGGAGGGGCCGTCACGGGAGCCGGCCTTCCGGCTCTGCGGCCTTCGTGCTCGGCTCCTTGACGACGAGGGGGCGCAGGGCCCAGGCGTCGACGGAGTAACCGAGACTGACGTCCGGTGCGCTGTGCGCCTGGAGGCGCCACGGGCTGTCTCCCGTCGGATAGAAGCGCAGGGTGAGGACCTGGCCGGTGGAGGTCAGGAAGACTTCGGCGATGGAGTGGTCGACGACCACACGCAGCTCGATGGGCCGGTCGGCGGGGCAGGGCATCCGGTAGGAACCGGCCTGGGCACGGTCGTCCAGCGAGGCGTGATCGCGGTCGACGATGAGTTCGCCGGTGGCGGCGTCGTAGCGGATGTCGAGGTACTCGGAGCCGTCGGGGGTGGTGAGCAGCCGCAGACCGGCGCCTTCGGTCGGCTCCAGGCGGGCCGTCAGGTCGAAGGCGCGGCCGACGGAGCCGAGGTCCACCGGCTGCGGGCCGTACATCTCGCCCGAGGCGTGGACGGTGTGCTCGCCGCGCAGGGCGAGCAGTTCGGCCGCCGGCTGCTGCCGGAGTGTGCCGTCGGCGCCGACCGAGATCTCGCGGGGCACCGTGAGCACACCGGCCCACCCGTCGGCGACGGACCAGGCTTCCTCACGGGCCTCCCAGGACCAGCCCCACAGCAGCCACCGGCCGCCCGGCGCGCGCAACAGCGCGGGGGCGTAGCAGTCGGGGCCGTGGTCGACCAGCACCGGGGGGCCGGCCTCGAAGACACCGCCGTGTTCCTCGCCGACCAGGGCCACGAGGCATCGTGGAGTGGCGTCGTCCTCGTACCACGCGCTGAAGATGAGGGCACCGGGCCGTCCGGCCTGCGAGGGAAGGTACTGGGGACACTCCCAGCCCTCGCCGGTGCGCAGCTCCGTGGCCCCGACCGGCTCCGGCACGCGGGCATCGAACAGCCCCAGGTAGGTCCAAGTCTCCAGGTCGGGCGACGTGTACTGCAGGACCGCGCCGCGGCCGTCCGCGAGGGCGGCGCCGACCAGCATTCGCCAGCCCTCGCCGTCCCGCCACACGTACGGGTCGCGGTACATGGTGCAGCCCTCGGGCCACTCGGGGATGAGGAGGTTCTCGCGCGGGGTGAAGGTCCGGCCGCCGTCCAGGGAGGTGGCTGTGGTGATCGGCTGGTGCTGGGGCGAGCGGTCCCAGCGGTTCGCGGAGTAGAACGCGACCAGCCGCTCGCCGTCGGAGACGGCGTTGCCGGAGAAGCAGCCGTCGGCATCCTCGCCCCCGGCGGTCGGAGTCAGGGCGATCGGCAGCGGCTCCCAGGTCAGCAGGTCGGGGCTGCGGAAGTGGCCCCAGTGCATGTTCGCGTGCGTCGCACCGTAGGGGTTGTACTGGTGGAAGACGTGGTAGTGGCCGTCATGGAAGACCAGCCCGTTGGGGTCGTTGATCCAGTTCCTCGGCGGGCGCAGATGCGCGACGGGCCGGTACGGATCAAGGGGTGCGGTGGACACACACGTGCCTTTCGGTAGTGCAGGGGCGCGCGGGGACGGTCAGCGGACGGGACCGGCCATCGACGAAGTGACGTGCTTGCGGAATCCGAAGATCCGGCTTTCAACAGCACGGGGTGGGTGAAACGCCGACGGCATACGGATCAGGGTCGAGCGGAACTACCGGACACCGTCGCCAAAGTGAGGTCGGCCCGGGTCCACACTCGCGCTGACGCAGGCCATCGCGGGGCCTGGCCCCTGTGATGGAGCCGGTGTCGGGGCGCATGGTCAACGGTGCTCGCAGCGTGCGGACACCGAAGATCGAGTCCGGTCCTGGGGCCGCGTGCCCAGGGCGCCGGTGGCCTTCACCAGGACGCCTGGGTGAACCGTCCGGGACGTTCTATCGAGTCGACCCGCCCGCGCCCGCCGGGACGGCCAAAGCCCCCGGGGCGGCGCGGAAACAGGAGGCGGAGCCGGATATCAACCGGTCTCGGCGGCCCGACAACTCATTGAAAATGCTGGGGGACATACGTGTACCCTCACTGTGTTCCAAGTACCGACAGGACCGACGACCGGTCGCAACGGTCGCCTGTCGTAGTGCAATGCTTCGCCGTCCCGAGGTCAGAGTCGGGGCGGCGAAGCGACCGATGCCCGCGCCACCAGCGGGCAAGACAGCAACTCCTGGGCGTCCGGGCCCGGTGGCCGGCCCGGAGTCTTGGTGAGAGCGAGCAACTGGGCGACAGCCCGTGCCCCCATCTCGTAGTGCGGAAGCTGGACCGTGCTCAGCGCCGGGTAAAGGGCCTCACAGACCAGCTCCTGATTGTCGAACCCCACGACCGACAGGTCACCGGGGACGGACAGTCCCGACTCGGCGGCAGCCCGGTACGCACCGGCGGCCATCCGGTCGTTGAAGCAGAACAAGGCCGTCGGACGCTTCTCGGCCGTCAGCAGCCGCCGCGCGGCCCGGTAGCCGGCGGCCACATCACCGGCGGCCGTGCCCACGGGCACCGCCGTCTCGGCAGCGACCAGCGACGGGTCATAGGCGACACCGGCCTCGTCCAGAGCCTTGCGGTAGCCCTCGATACGGCCGTGCAGAGCCGGGATGTCAGCCGTTCCCACAACCATCCCGATCCTGCGGTGGCCGTGGCCGGTCAGCTCACGCACCGCCGTGTAACCGCCCTGAACCTCATCGGGCACCACGAACGGAACCGCGAGATCCTCGGGCCGGGCGTCCAGCAGCACCGTGGGCGTCGAGCGCAGGCTCTCCGGCAGCCTCACCACCCGGTGGTACATCGCCGCGTACAGCACACCGTCGACCTGCCGCTGGAGCAGCATCTCGATACTCCGGCGCTCCAGATCGGCGTCCCCTCCGGTGTTGACCAACAGCAGCACCATGCCCTGGGCCGCCGCGGCCTCCTGCGCACCGAGGATGATCCCGCCGGCGTTGGGAGTCGTGGCGATCTCGTCGCTGATGAAGCCGATGGTCTGCGAACGCTGTGTCCGCAGCCCCCGGGCCAGCCCGTTGGGCGCGTACCCGAGCTCCGCGGCGACCTGCAGGACCCGCTGCCGGGTCTCGGCGCTGGCCCGCTTGCCCTCCACACCGTTCAGGATGTGCGACACGGTCGCGGTCGACACACCCGCCGCCGCTGCCACGTCCTTGATCCCGATCCGGCGCGCCATGAACCCCTGCCCAAAGTAGTGGAAACCGGGTTGGCTAAACGTTTAGCCATCGGTGTGGACACGAGAGTGCCCCTGGTCAACGCTCCTGTCAATGGCCCGTTACGAACTCTTGTCCGCGACGTGTCCTCCGGCCGGTGGCTGTGCCTGCCGAGTGGCTTGACGGTGGCGGAGCCCACGCCCAGCGGGCGCCCAGGGGTGGCGATCTCCGCGCACAGCCTGGTTCGGATCGGATTCCCCAGGCGGGCGGCTTCGTCGCCTCTGCCGACCGCCAGTGTCAGACTGCTCGACCCGATGTCACCTACCTCGAAAGTGGCGACCACCCACCCCCGCACCACACCCGGCCCCTGTCCACCGTCACGCCCGGCCGGGCCAGCGCCGTCGGACCGGATGTTGACTCACTCTCGGCGATGTGGGGGCTGCTCGTGGGCCTCTTCGTAGATCCCCCGATTCGGGGGCTTACGCGGCTGCTCGCCTCAGAGTGCCAGCCGAACCCCCAGCACTATCCCTGCTTGGTGTGCTCCACGAACGCCGTCCAGGCGTTTCGCTGGACGGCCAGGACTCCCCGGTTGCGGGCCTTCGTGTCCCGAACCATCACGTTCTTCGCGTCGTTGTCGGCCACTTCGACGCAGTTCTCCGTCCCGGTGTAGGAGCTGGTACGCCAGTTCGAGGCCACGGGCTGCATGGTGCTCTCCTAGTCGCTCGGCATCTGATCGAAGTGGTGGATCGCGGTGAGGATGAGGTCCCGGACTTCGGCCCCGTAGACCGCTGACTGCTGCAAGAGGGCGAACGCCTTGGTGTACAGCTCGATCTCGCGGGGCTGGGTGACGGAGAACTCCGCCGAGTAGGTCTCGACGAGGACGAGCTTGTCGTCGAACATCGAGAAGGAGTTGCCGGGCCAGATGCCCAGGGGCGCGGATCGGGGGATGATGCCCAGGCTCAGCCGGGGAAGCCGCATCACCGCCAGCAGGCGGTCAAGCTGCCCCTTCATCACCTCGGGGCCGCCGAAGTTGGTGTAGAGAGCCTGTTCGCCGAGCACCACGTTGAAGATCCGGTTGCCCCGGTACAGGTACTGCTGCCGTTCGAGTCGCTTGGCGGTGGCCGCTTCCGCGTCGTCGGGGATCTCGTAGTAGTCGACGACCTGTCTGAACGTCTCGGCCGCGTAGTCCGCCGTCTGGATCGTTCCCCACACCAGCGTCGGGTGCCAGATGCGGAAGACCTTGGTCTTGGCGTAGACCGGCAGGGCCTTGCGCTGGCGTCGTTCCGCCCCAGTCTGCAGCTGCCGACGCCACTCGAGCCACAGCTCGTCGATGTGGCGCACCGTGGCTATCAGGTCATCAACGAGCTCTTGCCTGTTGGTCTTGATGCACCAGACCCGGATGTCGTCTTCGCTGGGGTTCTGCTTGCCGTTCTCCAGCCGGGAGACCTTGGACTCGGCCCAACCTGTGGCCACGGCGAATGCCCGGCCGCTCGCGAACCCCGCGTCCTTCCGGAATCCGCGCAGCCGGGCACCCAGTGCCTCTCGTGCTTCTTGAGCTTGGTTATTCACGGATGGGTCAGGGCTTGTACTCGGCGTGCGGGATGGCAGCGGCCCAGAGGAGGTCACGCACGCGAACGCACTCGGCCACGGTGTCCGGGTCCTCGATGATTTCCGACCCCAGCACTCGGCCTTCGGGGTCGAAGTGGCCGACGGCGAGGAGACGGTCGTCGTACAGCCACCAGTCGTTGCCGCCGACAGGGAAGTCGATGCCTTCCGGCAGACGGTGCCGCGGAAGCCATCGGATGTCCTCGCCGGCCTCCTGGTTGAGGTGGGTCAACGAGTGCTCCCAGCCGACGTACTGGGAGTGCGGCTCGGTGATGACCCGGACGCGCCTGACGGTCTTTCCTTCGCCCGTGACGCGCTTCATCAGTGTCATCCAAGGGTCGAGCCACGCGTAGTCGTCCGGCTCACCCCTCTGCCACCGTGCGTAGGGTGTGTCCTCGATGGGAGACCCGTAGTCGTCCCTCAGCTCCAGGTGGAAGGCATCGCGTTCGAAGCTGTTGAACAGCTCGTCACGCTGGGCCGAGGTGATCAGGTCCACTGTTCTCCTCCAGTAGGGCCGTGATCGAGGACTTGGGGACCTCGATGCAGGTCTCATAGTCGGGCATCCGCATCTGACTCAGCGCCTCGGGATCGGTCATCTCCGGGCCTTGCAGGATGCACGTGTCCTGTTCCGTGACGAGCATGATCGGGGCGGTGAAGCTCTTGATCTTGCCGGTCGTGTGTCCGTCCTCCGTCAGGTGCTCGAACAGCTCCGGCGGAACCTCGATCACCGTCTGACCTTCGGGCACGTCGAGCCGCATGAGCAAGTCGTTCGCGAACACCTTCCAGCCTTGGATGACGTAGCTGTCCTGGTCACTGGCGTACAGGGTGGGGCTGTCTCCGGGGGTGGAGTTCTTACCAAGGAACCGTAGCTTCACGGCTGCTCTCCCGTCCGCTGCCTTGCGCTGGTTTGCGCGACATGACGATGGTCAGCGAGGTACTCAGCCCAGTCAATCGACTTGCTGCAAACTCGCGCAATCTTCTTGGGGGTTGAGAGACAGCCGTCCTACGGTCGTCTCCAAACCCGAGCAACCAAGGGAAGCCGGCGGACGCGCCTGAGGTGTGGCGCCGAGAGCAACCTTCCTGCCCGTGACGTGCGGAGGACAGCGATGGCTCTTGCCTTGCAGAGTGCGACCGCTCCCGAGGCGACGCGCGGCAGATTACGGAGCGCTTCCGGCGGCATAGCCAGTGCTGTTCCGCCGCAGGGAAGGGTTCCGCAGGTACACGGTCCGGGGAGAGACATGGACCAGCCAGTTCGCTTCGTCGTCTCCTGCGCCCGCGCACCACAGCGAGTAGGGCAACTGCGCCGGATCAGTGCCGCTCACCTCCGGCTGTGGGGGATCGGCTCCTGCATCGACACAGCCAACCTGCTCATCAGCGAGTTGGTCACCAACGCCGTCCGGTACGGCGAAACGGAGGACGTCAGTATCTCCGTCTCGTACTGGCGGGGCGAGGTCCGCATCGAGGTGGCTGACGGAACTCCGGGCCGGCCGCAGGTGAAGAGACCGGCCGCCGACGAGGAGAGCGGTCGCGGCATGCTGATCGTCGAAGCCCTCGCCGAGGACTGGGGGACGAGCGCGGACGGCACCCTCACGTGGTGCACCATCGCTGTACCGGAACCGGTGGTGCCCAAGTCGGGGTTCTGGTGCGAGTGGCGCCAGGAGGACGGCAGGCAGCTCGCGCTCGCGGCCATTCCCACGCCGGACCGCGCGATCCGCTGGGCTCGCATCCAGATGCGCGTCATCGCCTCGGCCATCGACGCGTCGGTGGCCGGCTACGTCTGGGACTGGCTGTCCGACGGATGGCGCGCGCCCGCCGAGGCCCTGAAGAACGGCGAGGAGTTCACGCTCCCGCTCTCGGCCGGGCCGTACAAGTTCGTCTGGCATGCCCGTCCGGTGCGCTTCGTGCCCGTGGTCGGCGGAACCCCCCTGCCCCACCTCGCGGACGAGGAGCCGGTATGGGACTGAAGCCCGCCGAGCTGTGGAGTCGGTTCGAATGGCAAGGCGGGAGCTGCTTCAGGTGCGAGCGGACCGGACTTCCCGTGACCGAGATCGGCGATATCACCGTGGCAGGCGAGACCTTCGCCCTCCAAGCCTGCCAGCGGTGCGTGTTCAGGCTCGAACAGCTCCACTACACGATGAGTGAGCGAGCCGTCCGCCGGCAGCGCCCCCGGACGCCCGCGCCCGCACCGCCTCGCCCCATCACCCAGTGGCCCACCAGCGCGCCACTCGACAGACCGCCCGCCCATGTCGCGTAGCTGGGCAGCCGCGCCATGGGCGGGCCCTCGCCCCCGTCCCTGCCGTTCGAACTGGAGGTTCCCCCAAGACCTCAGAAGGACAGGTCGCGGCAGGGACGGGGCCGCCACCCGACCACGAGGAAGAGAGGTGCCTCGGCGACCGAGGAACAGAAACCACAGGAACTGGACGACGACGAGCTGTTCGACCTGACCGGCGCGGTAGGCGCCGGGATCGGCGTCGCCAAAGGACGAAGTACTCCCCCAACCGCCCGTCAGATCGGCACCGCCGCCGCGGAGGACGCCGCAGCCAAGCTCGCGGACCTCAAGCGCCTGGGGCAGACGTAGAGCCGCGTTGCCCACCAAGACACCCGTCGGCAGGCACCAATCCGCATTTCTCCCCGTGCTTGCCGGCGGGCCCATAGCGCCACCCGACGAGAAGTGAGGGACTGATGAGCGTCACCGCGTCACCCGCCCGAACCCATGGAGCCACAAGCCCGCTCCGCAGCCGTCCGGCCGTTCGCCGTTTCCTCGAAGGCCCGCCGCTCGACCCCGCCGACCTGTCCCTGGTCTTATCGCCGTTTCGCAGCGTGGTTGGGCGCTGAGGTGGCCTGGTGGCGCGGCATCAGGGTGTAACTGCGGTCAGCCCTTCCGGAACGGCAATGTCCACCGTTCCGTCCGCCGTGACTTTGACGTCCAGTTGGCCTCCGCCGACTTGGAGGCCCTTCACCGTGAGCGGTGCGTACGTCGAGGCGAAGTTGGGCGCGATGGTGACCGTGCCGCGGGGGACGTCTGCGTTCAGGCCCAGGGCTGCTTGGAGTACCGAAATTGCTGAGGCAGCCGCCCATGCCTGTGGTCGGCAGGACGCCGGGTAGGGGGCGGGGTACGGGCTCTGCTGGCTGCCGTGGCCGGCGAAGAGTTCGGGGAGGCGGGCGTCGAAGGCCGTCGACGCGGTCAGCAAGCCGGCTGCCAGCGAGGCGGCGGCGTCCGGGAATCCGGCCTTGACCAGGCTGTGTACGGCGATCGCCGTGTCGTGCGGCCAGATCGAGCCGACGTGATAGCCGTAGGGATTGAAGCCCACCGCGTCGCTGCTCAGGGTGCGCAGGCCGTGGCCTGCGTCGAGGTCGGGTCCGGCGATGCGGGCCGCGAGCAGTGCGCTCTCCTCGGCCTTGAGCAGGCCGGTGCCGAGGAGGTGGCCGAAGCCGGAGGTGACCGACTCGACCGGCCGGCCGTCGCCGTCGAGCGCGACGGCCGGATAGGGACCGCGTTCGTCCGTCACCCAGAAGCGGTCGCGGAAGCGGTCCGCGAGCCGCTCGGCCCATGCCTCCCACTCATCGGCCCCCGGCCGGCTGAACGCGCGCAGCAATGCCGCCCCGCCGAGCGCGGCCTCATAGGCGTACGCCTGGACTTCGCACAGCGCGATCGGCGCCGCGGCGGGGTGTCCGTCGCGGTGGCGGATGGCGTCGTCGGAGTCCTTCCAGCCCTGGTTGGCCAGGCCGCGGCCGGTGTGGTCGACGTACGTGAGGAAGCCGTTGCTGTCGGCGTCCGTCTGGTCGCGCATCCAGGCGAGTGCCGATTCGGCGTGCGGGAGCAGTTGTTCGACTTCCTGGGCGTCCAGGCCCCAGCGCCAGGCGTCGTGGAGGAGGGTGATCCACAGGGGGGTGGCGTCGACCGTGCCGTAGTAGATGGGTGGGAGTGTGAGCCGGTCCGCGATCTGCAGGGCACCGCGACGCGCTTCGTGAAGGATCTTGCCTGGCTGTTCCTCCGCGGTCGGGTTGGTGACGGTGCCCTGGCGGCGGGCGAGGGTGCGCAGGGTGCCGGCGGCGAGGTCGGTGCCGAGCGGGAGGAGCATGCGGGCGGCCCAGATCGCGTCGCGGCCGAAGAGGGTCAGGTACCAGGGGGCGCCGGCGGCCAGGAACTGGTCCGGTCGGCCCGTCTGCGGTGACTGCGGGTCCGTCAGGCGCAGCCGCTCCAGGTCGGCGACCGACTGGGCCAGCCATCGGTCGAAGCGCCGGTCCGCACTGCGCAGTACCGGAGTGCTCCAGGGCACCTGATTCGCCGGCGCGTCCGGGAAGTGGTCGCCGTCGTCGTGCGCGGCCGTGGCGGACAGGCGCGCGCTCCATGACTGGCCGGGTGCCAGGTGGATCTCGTACGACAGCTGCCCGGCTGGCGCGTCCAGTTCATCCGGTGCTGGGGTGCTGAGCAGGCGGACGGCGAACCCGCCGCGAGACCAGCCCAGCGCACCCGCCTCGGCCTGCGCTTCGGCCGGTACGTCCGCCAGGAGGCGGCCGGACTTCACCTGCTCGATCGGGGCGAGGTCGGTGGATGCTCGCACGGTGAGCCGGAAGCGGACGTGTCGTGTGCCGTGGTTGCTGATCTCGAAGGTCTCCTCCAGGCGGCCGGAGGAGACGGTACGGCGCCGGTACAAGGCGACCACCGGATCCGCCGTCACCTCGCCCAGGCCCCGTACGACCGCCCGGAAGCCCGCCTGGTCGGCCCCCTCCAGCCCGCCCGAGACCGGAGCGAGGGTGCTTGACTCCACGGCCACGGTCAGCCGGGCCAGCGCCCTGGTGTCACCGTGGTAGAAGCCGTCCGCCCCACCGTCCAGCTGCCCGTCGGGGTGTGAGACCACGAGGCTCGGTGCGCACACCGAGACGACGGCGTCGTGCGTGAAGGGCTGCAGGCCCTGCACGACTGGGCCGGGCGTCACGGCTACGGCGTCGGAGGTCTGGGGCGTGGTGGTGATGTCCAAAGGAGCGGAGCCTCTCGCGGTGGTACTGGCTGCATGGCGCCCCGCCGTGCCGAGGGTGGGGCCAGGGCCTGTCCGATCGGCGGGGAGTGACACCGGACAGGCCCTGGCGGATCGAGCGGGGCCGTGGCCCCAGTGACGGGCTGCTACACCTTGAGCCAGACCGCGCGGTCGGGTTCCACCCGTCCGTCCGCGACCGGGCCGCTGGCCAGCAGGATCGCGGTGTGGTCGGGCAACTGGTACGCCTCATCCGAGAGGTTGACGACGCAGAGGAAGCCGGGTTCGCGGCGGAAGACGAGGACTCCTGCGGGGGCGTCTTGCCAGGTCATGGTGCCGTCGCCGAGGGCGGGGTGGTCGCGGCGCAGGCGGAGGGCGGTGCGGTACAGCTCCAGCATCGAGGTCGTGTCGCCGGTCTGTACCTCCGCGCTGCGCTCACGCCAGTTGGCGGGCTGGGGCAGCCAGGGCCCGGCGTAGGCGTCCTCGGGGCTGAAGCCGAACGGCTCCGCCTGGCCGGACCAGGGGATCGGTACGCGGCAGCCGTCGCGGCCGCGGTCGGTGTGGCCGGAGCGTTCCCAGATGGGGTCCTCAAGGACGTCCACGGGGAGGTCCTCGACTTCGGGGAGGCCGAGTTCGTCGCCCTGGTAGATGTACGCGCCGCCGGGCAGAGCGAGCATCAGCAGGGCGGCGGCGCGGGCCCGACGGGTGCCCAACTCGAGGTCGACGGGGCCCTGGGGCTGGTAGCGCTCGTTGGGGACCCAGCGTGCGACGGTCTTGCGAGCGTAGCGGCTGGTGTGGCGCATGACGTCGTGGTTGGAGAGCACCCAGGTGGCCGGTGCGCCGACGCCGCTGAGCATGGCGAGGGAGTCGTCGATGACCGTGCGGAGGTCCTTGGGATCCCAGCTGGCCATGAGAAAGTCGAAGTTGAACGCGGTGTGCAGGCCGCCGGGGCGGACGTAGGCGGCGAGGCGTTCGGGGGTGTCGGCCCAGGCTTCGGCGACGAAGGCCCTCTCACCGGGGAACTCGTCGGCGACCTGGCGCCAGGTGCGGTAGATGTCGTGGACCTCGTCGCGGTCCCAGTGCGGGTGCTCGACGTGATGGAGGGGCTGCCCGTCTGCCGTGTCGGGGCGGAGTGGCAGGTCGGGCAGTTCGGGGTCCTTGGCGAGTCCGTGGGCGACGTCGATGCGGAACCCGTCGACGCCCCGGTCGAACCAGAAGCGCAGGATGGACTCGAACTCGGCGTGGACGTCGGGATGCTGCCAGTTGAGGTCGGGCTGTTCGGGGGCGTACAGGTGCAGGTACCACTCGCCGTCGGGCAGACGGGTCCAGGCCGGGCCACCGAAGCAGGAGACCCAGTTGTTGGGCGGCTGGGTGCCGTCGGGGCCGCGCCCGGGCCGGAAGACGTAGCGGTCGCGCTCCGGGCTGCCGGGACCCGCGTCCAGTGCCGCCTGGAACCAGGCGTGCTCATCGGAGGTGTGGTTCGGGACGATGTCGGGGATGATCCGGATCCCATGTTGGTGGGCTTCGGCGATGAGGTGCTCGGCGTCGGCGACTGTGCCGAACAGCGGGTCGATGGCGCGGAAGTCGGCCACGTCGTAGCCGCCGTCGGCCATCGGGGACTTGTACCAGGGATTGATCCACAGGGCGTCCACGCCAAGCGACTTCAGGTACGGCAGGCGGGAGCGCAGGCCAGCGATGTCGCCGACGCCGTCGCCGTCGCCGTCGGCGAAGCTGCGGATGTAGACCTGGTAGATGACGGCGGAGCGCCACCAGGGCGTGGAGGAAGGCATGGTGCTGAAGCGTCCTTTCAAGGGGGCATGGTGAGGGCCGGGCCGGAAGGAGCAGCTGCCTGGCCGCGTCCGTGCTCAGGCCGGCGGGGCCGGAGAGCACGGGCGTGACGTGCGTGGGGTCACTTCAGGCCGGTGGTGGCGATGCCGGCGACGAAGTGGCGCTGGAAGAGCAGGAAGACGATCATCACGGGGAGCAGGACGACGACACTTCCGGCGAGGAGGACGCCGAAGCGGGTGAAGTCCTGTCCGCCGCTGGCGAGGGCGAGGCCGACGGGGAGGGTGTACTGGCTTTCGTTCTGGGCGACGACCAGAGGCCACAGGAAGTTGTTCCAGGAACCGAGGAAAGTGATGATCCCCAGGGTGGCCAGGGCCGGTCGGGTCAGCGGCAGGATGATCTTCCAGTAGATGGCCAGTTCGCGGCAGCCGTCGACGCGGGCGGCGTCGATGAGTTCGTCGGGCAGGCCGGAGATGAACTGCCGCATCAGGAACACCCCAAAGGGGGTGGCCAGGAACGGCAGGATCAGCCCGAGCAGGGAGCCGGTCAGTTTCAGGTTGGCCACCAGCACGTACAGCGGGACGAAGGTGACCAGGCCCGGCACCATCAGGGTGGCGATGACGAGGGTGAACACGGCGCGCCGCCCACGGAACTCCAGTTTGGCCAGGGCGTAGCCGAGCATCGAGCAGAACAGCAGGTTCCCGGCGGTGACGGCCGTGGCCACGATCAGGGAGTTGGCGAACATGCTCGTGAAGTCGAGGTTGCTGAACAGCTCACGGTAGTTCGCGAGCGTGGGGCTGGTGGGGATGAGGACGGGTGGGACCTTGCGGATGTCCGCCTCGGGTTTGAACGCTCCGGACAGCATCCACGCGAACGGGGCGATCATGAGCAGCAGGAGGCCGGTGAGCGGCAGGTAGAGCCAGGGATGGCCCCATTCCTGGCGGATGCGCCGGCGGCGCTGTGCCTGGTCGGCGTGCGGCGGCGTGGGGGCGGTGGTGAGGGTGGTCATGGGGCATCAGTCCTTGTCGCGCAGCACGCGGAACTGCAGCACGGTGAGAGCGATGATCAGGACGAAGACGACGTAGCCGGCGGCCGAGGCGACGTCGTAGTTGCCGTTGCCGAACTGTTTGTAGGCGTACATCGTGGCGGACAGGGTGGAGTCCAGCGGGCCGCCGTCGGTCATGACGAACGGCTCGTCGAAGAACTGCAGGTAGCCGATGCCGGTGGTCACCGCGGTCAGCAGCAGGGCCGGGCGCAGCAGCGGAAAGGTGACGCGCCAGAACCGCTGCCAGGCGCCGGCGCCGTCGAGTTCGGCCGCCTCCATCAGGGACTGGGGCACCGACTGCAGCCCGGCCAACATGATGATCATGACGGTGCCGAGGTTGCGCCATACCGCCATGAGGATCATGACGGGCAGGGCGAAGCGGGTGTCGGCCAGCCAGGCGGGGCCGTCGATCCCGAACCAGGCGAGGACGGTGTTGACCAGACCGGCCCGTGGTTCGAGGAGGGTCTTCCACACGACGGCGACGGCGACGACGCTGGTGATCACCGGGAGGTAGAAGCCGACCCGGAAGACGGCGCGGAAGCGGCGGATGCCGTGGTTGAGGACGACCGCGGCCGCCAGGCCGGCCGCCAGGGTGAGGGGCAGGCCGACCAGGACGAAGACGGCGGTGTTGCGCAGGGCGTGACGGAACTGCTCGTCCTCGAAGAGCCGGACGTAGTTGTCGAAGCCGATGAACGACACGTTCAGCGGGGTGCGCAGGTCGGCGCTTTGGGTGTCGGTCAGGCTCATCAGCAGGGACCAGACGACCGGCAGCAGCATGAAGGCGAGGAACAGGGCGAGGAACGGGGCGGCGAGGATCCACGCCGCGCGGGCCTGGCGGCCGTGCGGGGTTCGTCCGAGTCCCCGGATGCGGCCGCGGGCTGTCGATGCGGGGCCGGTGGCGGGGTGTTCGTGGGTTTCCTGCCCGGCAAGGGTGTTCGTGGGCATGATGGTCATCCGTCCGTGCGGGGGGATGCCGCGGCCGTCAGCGGCCGGTGCCGATGCTGGTGGCCTTGGACTGCAGCGTCTGTTGCACCTTGGCGACGGTGGTCCTGCCGTAGGCGAGCTGCTCCAGCTGGGAGTCGATGACGTCGGCGATCTGCTGCCAGGTGGTGATCGCCGGGGGCGCCTTGGTGACCTTCAGCTGGGCCTGGAAGGCGGCCATCTTGGGGTCCTGGTTCAGCTTCCCCTGCGACCAGGACTGTACGGCCGCGGGCAGGTTGCCGGTGGCGTCCGCGTACGTGGCGAGGTTCTTCGGCTCGGTGAGGAACTTGACGAACTTCCAGGCCGCGTCGGAGTTCTTGGCGTCCTTGAAGACGGCCAGGTCACTGCCGCCGGCCAGACCGGCCGACTGCGTGCCCTTGGGCAGCGGCATGGTCTGCCACTTGCTGTCGAGGGCCGGGGCGTTGAGGTGGAGGTTGCCACCGGTGCTGGCGCCCTGCTGCAGGGTGCCGAGCAGTCCGTCCTGGAAGCCCTGGTTCTGGTCGGTCTTGTCGGTCGGCGCCAGGCCGTCCTTGAAGATGGTGCCGTAGTACTGCAGGGCCTTGGTCACCGCGGGGGAGTCGAAGGTGAACTTCTTGGTCTGGGGGTCGTAGATGTCGCCGCCCTGCTGCCACACCATCGGCAGCCAGAACAGCCAGGAGTTGAAGCCCATCAGCAGGCCGGTGGCATTGCGCAGCTTGGGGTTCTGCTTGCCCGCTGTGGCCTGGACGGCCTTCAGGTCCTTCAGGTAGCCGTCCCAGTCGTCGGCCGGTGCGCCTTTGATGCCGGCCTTGGTGGTGATGTCGGTCCGGTAGTAGATCACCGAGGTGTCGGCGATGAACGGCACCCCGTAGGCGGTGTTCTTGTACTTCGTCGTGTCCCACTGGCCGGGGAAGAACGCGGACGACTCGAACGAGGCGGGGGTCGCCTGGAAGCCGTTCATGGAAGCCATCTCGGCCATCCAGGTGGAGCCGATCAGCGACAGGTCGGGGGTGTTGCCGCCTGCGATCGCGGTGGTCAGCTTCTCGTGGGCGGCGTCCCACGGCACGGCGGTGATCTGGATCTTCACGTCCGGGTTCTGCTGCTCGAACGTCGCGGCCAGGCTCTTGAGGGCCTTGTCGGGGTCGCCCATCGACCACATGACCAGCTTGCCCTTGGCCTTCCCGGTGCCGAGCGTCGCCGGGGCGTCGGTGCCGGGCTCGGAGTCGGCGGACCGGCCGCAGGCGGTGGCCAGCAAGGCGGCGGTGATGGTGACGCACACGGCTTGCACGGTTCTGGCGGTGGTACGGGAGGTGGTACGCATCGTGCGGCTCCTTTGCGGTTGAACTGTCCTGCAGATGGCGGCTAGGGCCGGCCCGGGTGGAACGGCATGCGAGAGGGGGGAAGGACGGGGTAGGAGGGGTCAGCCGGCCGGGATGAGGCGGTCGCCGTCCGCGATCACCTCGACGCCCAGGCGCAGATCGCGGCTGGAGCGGCCGACACGTAGCCGGTAGCGGCCGGGCGGCGTGTGCCAGGCGCGCTTCCGGGTGTCCCAGACCTGGAAGACGCGGCTGGGCACGTGCACCTGGGCGGTGGTCCGGGCGCCTGCCTCGGCCCGCGCGGTGGTGAAACCGGCGAGCAGGCGGACGGGCCGGTCAAGGCCGTCCTGGGGCGGCTCCAGGTAGACCTGGACGACCTCCCGGCCCTCCCGTGGGCCGGTGTTGGTCACCTCCACGGTCAGCTGGAGTCCGTCTCCGCCTGCGGGGCAGGTCAGGGCTGCGGCGGAGACGGACGGTTCGGGGAGGGACACGGACTCGTAGTCCCATGAGGTCCAGCCCAGGCCGTGCCCGAACGGGAAGGCGGGGTCAAGGCCCTGGCGGTCCCAGGAGCGATGGCCGACGTGGACGCCCTCGTCGTAGGCCACGATCCCGTCCCGGGGAAGGGCATGGGGCACCGGAACGTCCTCCGCACGGGCGGGCAGCGTCCACGGCAGACGGCCGGACGGCTCGGTGCGCCCGAACAGGACGTCGGCCAGCGCATGCCCGGCCTCCTGGCCCGGCAGCCACGCCCACAGCAGGACCGGCGCCTCCGACGCCCAGGGCAGCAGCACCGGCGCGCCCGCGTTGACCACCACGATCGTGCGCGGGTTGGCGGCCAGCACCTTGCGCACCAGCTCGTCCTGCGGGGCCGGCAGATCCAGCCCGGTGCGGTCCCAGCCCTCGGACTCGATCTCCTCGTTGGTGCCCACCACGACCACGGCCACATCGGCCGCCTCAGCCGCGGCGGCCGCCTCGGCGATCTCCTCGTACGGCGTCGGCCCGGGCGGAGCGTGACGCAGTTGGGCGGTGACGAAGCGGCCGTAACCGCCGGCCTCGATCACGCCCAGGTCGATCCGGACGGACAGCCGACGCGGCTCGGGCCCCACCTCCACGTCGATGCCCTGCAGCGCGGGGTGGTGGTGGGTGGAGTCGAGGATGTGCTCGACTCCCCGGTCGTCGTTGCCGGACAGGACCTCCTCGCCGTCGACCGCGATCGTGAAGCGGCCGGCGCACCCGAACTCCAGCCGGTGTACCCCCGGTTCGGACAGCGTCAGCACGGTGTGCAGGACGACGCGGCGCGTGGCCGCGCAGAAATCGTCGTACGACGTCCAGTCCCCGCTCGTCCGGACCGTGCTGCGCAGGATCGTTCCGTCGGCGCCGACATGATCCGCCCGTACCCCCGGCGTGCCGGAACGGTCGTCCTCCCCGGCCGCGGTGAGCATCGTGTCCGGGACGAAGGGCGGGCGGCGCCGGGAGTCCCCACCCCGGTGCACCGTCAGCCGCACCTGTGACGGCAGCGCGGCACGCAGCCCCTCCTCGAAGGACACCGTGCGCACAGCGGGCACGAACGCGCTGCCGCCGCCCTGGAGGTAGGGCGCCACCGCGTTCGGGCCGATCAGCGCGACGCTGCCAAGGCCGTCCGCCGCCAGGGGCAGCAGCTTCGGCTCGTCCCGCAGCACCACGGTGGCCCGGGCGGCGACCTCCCGCAGCAGCGCGAACTCCTCTTCCGCCGGCGCGACAGACACCCAGGAACCGGACATTCCTGCGGATGTCTCCTCCGCGTGTGCCTCCAGCTCGGCGAGCCGACCGGTACGGCGGGCCAGACGCAGCAGCCGGAGCACCTTGTCGTCGATGAGCTCCTGCGACACCTGGCCCGCGCGGACCGCGGCAACCAGGGCCTCGCCCCACGGGCCCTCCGGCCCCGGCATCACCAGATCCAGGCCGCCGGCCGCCGACGCCACAGTGGAATTGGTAGCGGCCCAGTCGCTGATCACGGGCCCGTCGAAACCCCACTCGCCCTTCAGCACCTCGCGCAGCAGCCGGCTGTGCTCGGTCATCGGCGCCGCCTCCACCCCGTCGTCGACCCCCGAGTACGCGGCCATCACACTCCACGGCGCGGCCTCCGCGAGAACCTGCTCGAACGGGGCCAGATACACCTCACGCAGCGTGCGCTCGTCCAGCCGGGAGCGGTACCGGGTGCGGTCGGTCTCCGAATCATTGGCCACGAAATGCTTCAGACAGGCGCCCACACCCCGCTCCTGCAGACCACGGACCACGGCGCCGGCCAACGTGCCCGTGAGCAGCGGATCCTCCGAGAAGTACTCGAAATGCCGTCCCGCGACAGGGGTGCGCTGCAGGTTCACCTCCGGCGCCAGCAACACGTCCACACCCTTGCGGTGCGCCTCGTTCGCGAACAGACCACCCAGCCGCTGTGCGAGCGCCTTGTCCCAGGTCGCGCCCAGCGCACTGGGCGCCGGGGCCAGTCGCCCGGTGGCTTCGGGGTCGTCTCCGGTGCCCCGCACACCCTGTGGACCGTCCGACGTCGTCACCGGCAGCAGCCCCAGCCGGGGCTCGGCAGGCAGCCGCCACACGGTCTCACCCGTCAGCAACCGCACCTTCGACGGAAGATCCAGAGCGGCGACGCGACGGCGAAGCTCGGCGTCGACGGGCCAGGGAACACAGGACATGAAGATCCTTCCAAGCCTCTCCTCACCGCAAGCGGGCATGCCAAATCAGCCCATGTGCGACGAAGAGGAAGGCCGAGAAAAGTCGGCGGAACATTCAAGAAGGCAGGCGCGGTGCGGTACTCGGCGGCAGCACACCGCGCACCCTCTCCACCGCGAGGCACCCGTGCCTCGCGTATCTGTAAGAAGTCGGATCAGCTCGGAGTCGGCTGGACGGTCGACCCCCGCACCACAAGAGAAGTGGCAAGGGAACACGAGGCGGCGGCCTGAGGCGAGCCGCGCACATGCTCCAGCAGCATGCGCACCGCCGACTCGCCCATCTCCCGCATCGGCTGACGGATCGTGGTCAACGCCGGGTAGGTGTAGGACGCCAGCTCGACGTCGTCGAAGCCGACCACCGCGACATCCCGAGGAATCTCCAGCCCGGCCTCCCGCAGCCCGACCACGACCCCGGCCGCGGAGGCGTCGTTGTGCGCGAAGACCGCGTCGAAGGCCACGCCGTCCGCCAGCGCCCGCCTCACCGCGGCCCGCCCGCCCTCGAACAGGAACCCACCACTGAAGATGCCACGCCCGTCGACTGCGATCCCGGCCTCGGCAAAGGCATCGACGAAGCCCGCCAGCCGCTCCTGCGTACAGCCGTAGCCCTCCGGACCGGTCACGATCAGCGGGCGACGACGCCCGATCTCCAGAAGGTGGCGCGCCGCCTGCTCACCCCCCTCCCGGTTCGTGGTCTCCACATAAGGGAAACCCGGCCGGTGACCGCGATCGTCGATCAGTACCACCGGCAGCCCTGACGCGTGCAACTCCGCGATGTACCCGAGGGTTCCCTCAGGCTCGATCACCAGCAGCCCGTCGAAGGACTTGGCCGCGACCTGCACACCCACCCGACGCAGTGACTCCTCGCCGCGGTTGCCGGTCAGCAGCCGCATACCGAAGCCCTCACGCTCCAGCGTGTCGAGCACCGCCTGCACGACCGTCCCGGTCCACGCCCAGCTCATCTCCGGAACCAGCATGCCGATCACCTGAGTACTGCCACGCGCGAGCCCGACCGCCCCGGCACTCGGCACGTAGCCGAGCTCCGAGATCGCCTCGCGGACCCTCAGGACCGTGGCCTCCTGGATCTCGCCCTTGCCGTTCAGCACCCGCGAGACCGTCGTCTTGCTGACGCCGGCCCGCGAGGCCACGTCAGCGATGGTGATGGCCACGCCACCTCCCTTTCTCCGTGTCGCTGCGGGCAATGTTTGTCCCGCACCGAAGGAACCGATCGTACAGAGACCTGTGAAACCGGTACCGGGAGGGATTCCGGAACCGGTTTCGGAACCGGTTCCGGCAGTGAAGCACCGTGAGGCCCAACCGGTCAACACACCGGAACAAACTCATTCGCGGGATTTTCGTGCCCTCTGTACCGAGCAGGGCGAATGGCCTGCCTACCCTGTCCACCCTGCGCACCATGCAGATCGAGGTGCCCAGCGCATCTCCATCCTCGGATTCCATGATCAGCTGACAGCCGCATGGCTCAACCTGGCCACCGTCACCCAGCCTCCTCCGGCATGGGCCACCCAGCCGCTGAACTGGTCTTGGAACTCATCAACGACTCCGAGTGGCTTTATCAGTGAGTCTCACCTACGAAGCCACCGACTCAAGCGTGACGATAGGTTCCCCTCGCTGTGGGGCCATGACGCCGACTGCAGCGTCTCGGGAAAGTGCTGGTCACTCATTTGCGATGCGTGAGCGATGCGTGAGCGGACGGCGAGGCAACATATGGATTCAGCAGCAGGCACGGACCGGCCCGCAAGTCGCTGATCAGGGAAAACGGTATTCGGTGTGATCATGCGGCACCGGCCATCACGACCCCGCGAGCCCTCGTAATGCGTAGGTCTCGGGTTCGAATCCCGAAGGCGGCTCCATGGTGGACCCCAGGTCAGGCCTTTGACCTGGGGTTTCTTGTTTTCGTTGACCTTGGAATTCGGGCAGGTCGGACACTTGTGGTCTGTGCATCGTAATGCGTAGGTCAGAGGTTTGGTTTCTGTGACGAGAACCCAGATCTAAGCCTCTGAACTGGCCTTTTGTTTTTCGGAGCGGCTGGCTCCGCCTCGTAACAGGGGTCTCCGGTGGACAAGCGGTGGACAGCTGTGCAGCGGGGGTGCAGTCCCGCTCAGATTCCGACGAGGACGGCTGGCCCTTTGGCTCATGGCGGCAGCGCCATCCGTGGTCCGTCGCTCTCGTAGGTCTCCGACAAGAGTGGCGGCTCCAACCGCAACCGATCCAGATGCCGAGGTGAAGGTCGTACGGCCGTACATCGCCGACGAGCACTTTCGTGCTCGCTTCCGCCGCGAGGTGGAGGCCGCGCGGCAGGCAGGCGGTTTCTGGACCGCCCCCCGTGATCGGCGCCGGCCCGGACGCCGTCACCCCGTGGGTCGCCAGCCGGTACATACCCGCTCCCCATCTCGGCTCGCTCGTTACCCGATGGCGCGCTGGCGGACGCGGCCTGGGGTCCGGACCGACCGAGGCGGGTGTCCTTCTTCGTGGTCAGGTGCGGGGAGAAGTTGTCCGGCTCGGGCGTGGAGCCAAGCGTCGTTGGCGTGGTGCCGCGGTAGCGGAGCTTGCGGTTGCCGAATGGCGTCCTCGGCGGGACGTGACCTCTGGGGCCGCCGTACCTGCCATCGGCCAGTGCTCACAGCTCAGTGCCGCCAACTGTGCGGAGCAGGGAAGCCGTGCTGCCGCTCCCAGCGACGCCATCTGGCCTTGCCATGGCTGGGACCGATCGGAGCGGAGGTGGGTCGAGCAGCCGCGCGGGCGAGGAGGATCGCGGTGATGGCCGCGACCTCCTCGGGCTCGGCATGGCCTTTCTCGACGCGCAAGGTGGGGGCGCTCATGGCTGAGTCCCTTCGTGTATCACTGCGGGGGGTTGCCGTGCTTACGGGACGGCAGGTCGGCGTGCTTGGTCTGGAGCATCGCCAGCGAGCGGATGAGAACCTCACGGGTCTGCGCCGGGTCGATCACGTCGCCCACCAGGCCGCGTTCGGCGGCGTAGTAGGGGTGCATCAGCTCGGCCTTGTACTCCTTGACCATCTTCTGGCGCATCGCCTCGGGGTCCTCGGCCTCGGCGATCTGGCGGCGGAAGATGACGTTGGCGGCGCCCTCGGCGCCCATCACGGCGATCTCGTTGGTCGGCCAGGCGTAGGTGAGGTCGGCGCCGATGGACTGGCTGTCCATGACGATGTAGGCACCTCCGTACGCCTTGCGCAGGATCAGCGAGATCCTCGGCACGGTCGCGTTGCAGTAGGCGTAGAGGAGCTTGGCTCCGTGTCGGATGATCCCACCGTGCTCCTGGTCCACGCCGGGCAGGAAGCCGGGTACGTCCAGAAGGGTGACGATCGGGATGTTGAAGGCGTCGCACATCTGGACGAAGCGGGCCGCCTTCTCGGATGCCTCGATGTCCAGCACCCCTGCGAGGGACTGCGGCTGGTTGGCGACGACGCCGACGACCTGGCCGTCCAGCCGGGCCAGCGCGCAGATGATGTTGCGCGCCCAGCGCTCGTGGACCTCCAGGTACTCGCCGTCGTCGACGATCTCCTCGATCACCTTGGCCATGTCGTACGGGCGGTTGCCGTCGGCCGGAACGAGGTCCAGCAGGACGTCCGACCGGCGGTCGGCGGCGTCCGTGGACTGCACCCGGGGTGGGGTCTCGCGGTTGTTCTGCGGGAGCAGCGACAACAGGTAGCGCACCTCGGCGATGCACGTCTCCTCGTCGTCGTACGCGAAGTGGCACACACCGGAGGTCTCGGCGTGCACGTCCGCGCCGCCCAGGCCGTTCTGGGTGATCTCCTCACCCGTCACCGCCTTGACCACGTCCGGGCCGGTGATGAACATCTGCGACGTCTCGCGGACCATGAAGACGAAGTCCGTCAGGGCGGGGCTGTAGGCCGCGCCGCCCGCGCACGGGCCGAGCATCACCGAGATCTGCGGGATGACCCCGCTCGCCTTGGTGTTGCGCTGGAAGATGCCGCCGTAGCCGGCCAGCGCCGAGACGCCTTCCTGGATACGGGCGCCCGCGCCGTCGTTCAGGGAGACCAGCGGAGCACCCGCCGCGATGGCCATGTCCATGATCTTGTGGATCTTCGTGGCGTGGGCCTCGCCCAGCGCGCCGCCGAAGATACGGAAGTCATGGGCGTAGACGAAGACCGTACGGCCCTCCACCGTGCCCCAGCCGGTGATGACACCGTCGGTGTACGGCTTCTTGGCCTCCAGGCCGAAGCCGGTCGCCCGGTGCCGGCGCAGCTGCTCGACCTCCTGGAAGGAACCCGGCTCCAGCAGCAGCTCGATCCGCTCCCGGGCCGTCAGCTTGCCCTTGGCGTGCTGCGCCGCCGTCGCCTTCTCGCCGGGACCGGCCAGTGCCTGCGCACGGATCTCGTACAGTTCGGCGACCCGTCCGCGCGCGTCGTGTACCACCGGCTGGGGAGTCATGCCGGCCGGTCTCAATCTTCCAGCCGGAGCACTGACTCGTCGAACCTGGCCATGGTTCCGCTGTAGCCGCCGGTGAGCGCGGAGAACCAGACGGCGTCGCGGGCGCCGATCCGGTCGCGCTCCAGGACGAGCGGTCCCTCGGCGGTGGCGACGCGCACGTAGTCGCCGACGGTGTCCGTCGTCGCGGAATCGCTCGTCACCGCGTCCAGCAGGGTGCGGAACTCCGGGACGTCGAGGACGTACAGGGTGGCCATCAGATGTTGTCCCTCTCGTATCGTGCCGCGATCAGTTCGGCCTTGCGCTGCCAGGTGGCCTTGAGGGACGGATCGCCCTTGCGGACCACGTCGGTCAGCGCGGCCACGGTCAGCTCGGCGTCGCGGGCGTCGATGTCCCCGAACTCCCGTAGCGGGCGGGTGATTTCGAGCTGGATGCCGTTGGGGTCGTCGAAGTAGATGGATTCGATCATTTCGTGGGCCAGCGGAGGGGTGACCCGGATTCCGGCGGCCTTCAGCTTGGCGCGCCAGGCCAGGAGTTCTTCCTCGGTGTCGACGTGGAGGGCTATGTGCCGAGACACGTGCATGAGGTCGTCGGGGGCCTGGTCCTGGGGGAGGTCGAAGTAGTAGAAGAAGGCCAGGTGGTTGCCCTTGCCCAGGGCGAAGAAGAAGTGGACGAAGTCCGGGAAGTCCTCCGACAGCCAGCCGGTTCCCGTGACGGCGTGGACGAGCGGCAGGCCGAGGGCGTCGCGGTAGAAGGCCACGGTGGCCTCGGGGTCCCAGGTGACGTGGGCTAGGTGGTCGACTCCCTGGAGCGAGAGCCGGTCGTGCGGAGTGGGGCTGCCAGTGGGTTCCATGCTCGTTTCCTTTCCTGGCGTACGGGTGGGGCTGCCGTTACGGGCGCGGAAGCGCGGTCACCCGCGCGGGCCGGGCCCGGCCGGGTGTCGGCCGGGCGGGGACGGCCGGTTCGCCGGCCAGCTTCCGCAGGGCCTTCTTGTCGATCTTCCCGACCGGCGTCTGGGGCAGTGCGGGGAGGAACATGAGCAGTTCCGGGGTCTTGAAGGCGGCCACACCGCGCTCGTGGAACAGGCGCTGGATGTCCGCGAGATCGAGCGTCTGCCCGCCCTTGAGGACGACACAGGCGCACACCGACTCGCCCAACTCCCGGTGGGGCGAGGGCACTACGGAGACGTCGGCGACCTGCGGCAGGCTGCGCACCAGCTCCTCGACCTCGTCGGCGGAGATCTTCTCGCCGCCGCGGTTGATGAGGTCCTTCGTGCGGCCCTCCACGGTGAGATTGCCGGCCCCGTCCTGGCGGACGACGTCTCCCGTCCGGTACCAGCCGTCCGCGGTGAAGGCACGCGCGTTGTGCTCGGGGGCGGCGAAGTAGCCCCTGGGCGTGTAGGGGCCGCGGGTGAGGAGCCGGCCCGGCTGCCCCGGGGGTACGGGCACATCGTCGTCGTCGACGAGGAGGATCTCGTCGTCGGGGCAGATGGGCCGCCCCTGTGTGGTGAGGACCAGGTGGTCGGGGTCGTCGAGCCGCGTGTAGTTGAGGAGGCCCTCGGCCATGCCGAAGACCTGCTGGAGCCGGCCGCCGAGACCGTCCAGGAGGCTTTGCGCCTCGGCGGGGGACAGCACGGAGCCGCCGACCTGGACCACCTTCAGACTGGACAGGTCGTGGTGGTTCGTTGCCGCGGCATCCAGCCAGCGTCGGGCGACGGCGGGGACGAGCGAGGCGACGGTCGCCCGCTCCTGTTCGATCGCGGCGAAGGCGGCCTCGGGGTTCGGCGACGGCATCAGCACAGCCCGGCCGCCGTTCATCAGCGCCGCGAGGACGCCGGGGCTGGCCAGGGCGAAGTTGTGCGCGATGGGCAGGACGGCGAGATAGACCGTGTCCTGGCCGTAGCCGCAGACCTCGCCACTGCGGCGGGCGTTGTACTCGTAGTCGTTGTGCGTCCTGGCGATGATCTTCGGAAGGCCCGTGGTGCCGCCGGACAGCAGGAACAGCAGTACCTCGCTCGCGTCGGGGGCGAGGGCATCGAGCCGGTGCCGCCGGGCGGCCGGGTCACCGGTGGCGGTCATGAGCGCGCGCAGGTCGACGTTGCCGGGGCGCACCGTGTCCCCGACGACCAGGACCCGGCATCCGTGGCCGCGTATCCGTGCGACGTGTTCGGCGAGCGACTGGTGGTCGAAGTCGCGCCAGTTGCTGGGCGCCACCACGGCCGAGACCTCGGCGAGCTCGGCCATGTACGTCAGCTCGTGCTCGCGGTGCGGGGGCAGGGCGAGGACCGGGGCCACGCCGAGCCGGGCGCAGGCGAGGACGAGGGCGATGAACTCCCGGCAGTTGGGCAGCTGGACGAGGATGTTGTCGCCGCGTTTCAGGCCGGTGCGGGCCAGACCTTCGGCCAGGATGTCCGCGGTCTCGGCGAGTTCCCGGTAGGTGATGCGCCGGTCGCCGTCGACCAGGGCGACGCGCGGCCCGTACGCGTCCGCCCATTCCCACATCAGCGCGCCCAGCGGCCGCTGCCGCCAGTAGCCTTTCGCGACGTACTGCTGGACGAGGTCGTCGGGCCAGGGGACGGCACCCGCTCGTGTCATGGGTCTCTCCTGCTTCTGCGGTCCTGTACGCACGGATCACGGGGCCGGCGGCGGCGAAGACGCCGTCGCCGGCCGGTTGTCCGATCAGCCGACGAGGAGCTCCGCGTCGGTGCGCTCGGCGACGGGTTCGATGTCGGAGGGCATGTCCGTGTCCGCCTCGGCCGGCGTGAGTTCGCCGCGCAGGAACCCGGCCACGGCCTCCACCGAGGGCCGCTCCCACAGCAGCGTGGCCGGCAGGGCGAGCCGGAACCGCTTCTCCAGGCGGCGCCGTACGACCACGGTCATCACCGAGTCGAGGCCCAACTCCGTGAGCGGTGCCCGCACGTTGAGATCCGCAGGGCTGGTCTTCATGACGTCGGCGACACTCTGGCGGACGGCGTCGATCAGGTAGCCGTGCAGCTCGTCGGGGGACAGGGACTCCCACTCGGCGTTCCCGGCGTCCGCGGACGCGGCGCCCTCGGGGTCGTCGACCGTCAACTCGCTGAGCAGCCGCGGCCGTACGGCACCCGGCGTCGGCGGCAGCGTGCGCAGGACGGCGTAGTAGGCGCTGTCGTGCCGGTCGGCCAGCTCCCAGCAGCGGAAGGCCTCCGCCACGGCGATGTCGGCAGTGCCGCGTGCCTCCAGCTCGGCGTCGATCACCTCGGAGGAGGTCGACATGCCGAGCCCTCGCCACGACGTCCAGCCGAAGCTGACCGTGGCGTGGTCACCGGCGGCCCGCCGGTGTTCGGCCAGAGCGTCGAGGAAGGCGTTGCCGGAGGCGTAACTGGCCTGTCCGGGCAGTCCCAGGAGCAGACCGCAGGACGAGAACAGGGTGAAGAAGTCGACGCTGCCGGGCGGGAAGATCTCGTGCAGGACCAGGGCGCCGTCCACCTTCGGCCGCATCACCGTGCGCAGCGAGTCCTCGGTCAGATCCGCGAGCATGCGGTTGTCGAGGACACCCGCGGCATGCACCACGCCCCTGATCGGCGGGAGTTGCAGTTCGGACGGGGACAGCAGCCTGGCCGCCTGGTCGCGGTCGGTGATGTCCAGGGCGAGGGCCCGTACGGTCACGCCGAGTGCTTCGAGGGACCGCACGGCCTCGATCTGCCGCTGAACGCGCGGGTCCTCGACCGTGTCCCAGCTTTCGCGGGGAGGCAGCCCGGAGCGTCCGGCGAGCACCAGACGCCGGGCACCCCGGCCGGCCATCCAGTGGGCGATCTCCAAGCCGAGTGCGCCGAGACCACCGGTGATCAGATAGGTGCCGTCGGCCCGGAACTCCGTCGCCGCCGAGGTCGCGTCCCTCTCGATCCGGGCGAGCCGGCTGACGGTCCACTGCCCGTCGCGTACGACGATGACGTCCTCGCCCCTGACCGAGCCGAGCACGGACAGCAGCCCGTCGGCGTCCGGCGACGCACCGTCCGCCGCGAGGTCGACGATTCCGCCCCACAGGTCGGGGTGCTCACCGCCGATCACACGGCCGAGCCCCCAGAGGCTGCCGTGACCGAGGCTTGTGCCGTCGGCGCTCTCGCGCACCCCCTGAGAGACGCACCACAACTTCGGCCGGGCCGCGAGCCGCGCGGCGGCGAGCCACTGCGCGGTGCCGGCCAGCAGCCAGGTCGCGCGGAAGGCTGCGTCGGTCACGGTCTCCGTCGCGGCGGTGACCGCGGGCACCACCAGCACTGCCGTGGACGCCCCGAGCCGCTCCCGCACGGTTTCCAGTTCTTGAGGCATCGTCAGGCTCACGCAGGGGGTGCCCGCGGTGGTCAGTTGCCCGGCAAGGGCGGCCTTCACCGTGGTGTCGTCGCCGACCAGCACGACGAGGCCGGGACGGTCGGCCGAGGAGGCGTCGAGTTCGAGGGGCCGCCACACCATCTCGTGGACGAGGCGACGGGGGCTGGCCGCCGCCCCGGGATCGCCGTCCAGCACGCCGTAGCGCAGTCCGCGCAGGGCGGCGACGACGCGTCCCGTCTCCTCCGCGATCTCGACGTGCACGGTGTCCGTGGCCGCCGTCCCCTCGGCCACCCGCACGCTGATCAGCACGCGGGCGGGCGAGTCGCCGCGCAGGGCGACCTCCCGGATGTGCGCGGGCATCCGCAGCGTGGGCGGGCCGTCAAAGGCGACGGAGGCGATGGAGAGGGCGGCGTCGAGGACGGAGGCCCAGGAGGTGGGCCGCTCCTCGCGGTCGCCGTCGGCACGGACGCGGGCCAGCAACTCGCCCGGGCCGCACAGGAGTTCCTCGACGGCCCACGGGAAGCCCATCGCAGCGACACCGATCGAGGCGAGCCGGTCGATGGGGAAGTCCGGGGAGAGGGACTCCGTGCAGCGGCTCAGGACGTCCATGAGCGGGAGCATGCGGTCGTCCGCGACCGTCACGCCATGCGACACCGACGCCGTGGTGTGGGTCAGCCAGGCCTGGCCGTCCTCGTCGTCCGCTCCCTGGTCGAGCAGCCGCGACGCCAGGCGCACGGTGCCGTCCTGCAGGGTGACCTGAAGCTCCCTCGCGGTGGTCACGGAGACGGGCACGCGAAGCGACACGTCGCTGAGCGCGGGCCGCTCGCCGGAGCCGGTGGCCGCGGTGAAGAAGGTGTTCAGCAGGACGGTGGCGGGGATGATCTCGACGCCCTGGACGGGGTGGTCGCCGGGGTAGGGGCGGCAGGTCTCGTCGAGGTAGGTCTGCCAGACCTGCAGCGGCGTCGTCCCGGTCACCACCGTGCGCGTGCCGAGCAGGGCGTGGCTGTCCACGTCGTGGCCGCCGCCACCGGCCAGTTTGGGCCCGGACTCGGCCCAGTAGGGGCGGTGCTGCCAGGCCGGCGGGGGCAGTTCCGCGAGGGCGGACGCGGGCCACATCGCGGCCCAGTCGATCTCGCCGCCGTGGCAGTGCAGGGCGCCCAGGTTGGTCAGCAGCGTCTCGCGCTCCGGCTTGCCGCGGCGCAGGGTGTGGGCGACCAGGGCGTCGGTGACGCCGAGGCTGTCGAGGGTCTCGTCGATCGAGTGCGCCACGACAGGGTGCGCGGAGACCTCGACGAACCGGCGGTAGCCGTCCTCGACCGCGGCCGTGACGGCTTCGGCGAAGCGGACCGGGTTGCGCAGGTTGGCCGCCCAGTAGCCGCCGTACCGGACGGGGTTCGCGCGAGGGGCGTCGAGAGCCGTCGTGTAAACGGGAAGCACGGCGGGGCGGATGTTCAGGTCGTGGTCCGCGGCCGCGAGTTCGTCGAGGAGCGGATCCATGTGGCTGCTGTGGAAGGCCACATCGGAGTCCACACGCCGTACGACGAGCCCCTCGTCCTTCCACTGGGCGCTCACGGACTCCACCGCGGCCGCGTCACCGGCCACCACGGTGGAGGACGGCGAGGCGGAGATGGCCGCGACGACGTCGGTCCGGTCGGCCAGCCGCCGGGCCGCCTCCTCGAACGGCAGGTTCACCATCGCCATGCCGCCCAGGCCCGCGACCCGGCGCAGCAGGATCGACCGGCGGCAGATCAGCCGCGCACCGTCCTGGAGGCTCAGTACGCCGGCCGTCACGGCCGCCGCGATCTCGCCCACCGAGTGCCCGATCACCGCGTCCGGCAGGACGCCCTGGGCACGCCACACGGCGGCCAGGCCGACCTGCATGGCGAAGATCATCGGCTGGATTCGGGAGACGTCTCCCAACTCGCCGTCGCTGATGACCTGGCGCGGGGAAAACCCGATCTCCGCCATGAAGACGGGAGCGATCTCGTCGATGACGGCGGCGAACTCCGGGTCGGTGGCCAGGAGTTCACGCCCCATGCCGGCCCACTGGGCGCCGTGCCCGGAGAACACCCACACGAGCCCCGCACCGGCGGCGGCCTCGGATGCGCTGCGCCCGGACGCGACGCCCGGTACGGACTCCTCGGCGGCCAGGGCCCGCAGCCGGGAGACCAGCTCGGCGCGGTCGCCCGCGACGACCGTCGCACGATGGGCGAGGTGGGACCTGCGCCGGGCGAGGGTGTGCCCGAGCGCTGCCGCCGAAGGCGCGGTGCCTTCGGTCTCCAGCGCGTCCGCGAGCCTCCCCGCGTAATCCCGGACCGCGGCCTCGGACGCGCCGGACAGCGGGTACACCCGGGCGGCGGGCTGCGCGTCGTGGCCGTCCTCCGCCGGTTCGGCGCCCTGGGGCGCCTGCTCGAGGATGATGTGGCTGATGGTCCCGCCGTACCCGTAGCCGGACACACCGGCCCGGCGCGGACCGTCGGTCCGCGGCCAGGGCGTCGGTTCGGCGACGACGCTGAGGCCGGAATCGGCCCAGGGAATGGCGGGGTTGGGCCGCTCGAAGTTGGCGGTCGGCGGTATCCGGGCGTGCTGCAGGGCGAGTACGGCCTTGATGACACCGGCCACGCCCGCACCGGCTTCGAGGTGGCCGATGCTGGGCTTGACCGAACCGATGAGACACGGGCGGTTGGCCGGACGGTCCGCGCCGAACACGGCAGCCATGGCGCCCGCCTCGATCGGGTCGCCCATGCGGGTGCCGGTGCCGTGGGCCTCCACGAAGTCGACGGAGGCGGGGGAGATCCGCGCGTGCTCGTAGGTGCGCCGCAGCAGGTGCGTCTGTGCCTCCTGGCTGGGCGCCATGATGCCGTTGGTCTTGCCGTCCTGGTGGATGCCGCTGCCCCGGACCACCGCGAGGACGCGGTCACCGTCGCGCTGGGCGTCGCTGAGCCGCTTGAGGACGATCACGCCGGCGCCCTCGCCGCGGCCGTACCCGTTGGCGGAGGCGTCGAAGGACTTCGAGCGGCCGTCCGGCGAGGTCGCGCCGGCGGCGTCCAGGACCATCGTCAGCCCCGGCCCCGCCATGATCATCACGCCGCCGGCCAGGGCGAGCGGCACCTCGCCCAGGCGCAGGGACTGGCAGGCCTGGTGGATGGCGACCAGGGACGAGGAGCACGCGGTGTCCACCGCGACGCTGGAGCCGCGCAGGTCGAGCGTGTACGAGATCCTGTTCGCAACCGCGCAGAAGGCGCCGCCGATGCCCGTCCACGCCTCGATGCGCGGCAGGTCCTCAAGGAGACGCCGTCCGTAGTCGTCCGAGCCGACACCGATGAAGACACCGGTGTCGCCGCCGGCGAGCGAGCGCGGCGGAACACCCGCGTGCTCCAGGGCCTCCCAGGCAACCTCGAGCACGATCCGCTGCTGCGGGTCCATCAGCTCCGCCTCGCGCGGGGTGATGCCGAAGAACTCCGCGTCGAATCCTTCGATGTCGGACAAGAACCCGCCGAAGCGTGTGGTGTGCCTGAGCAGCGCCGCGTTCTCCGCGCTGGAGGAGGCGTACGGCTCCCAACGCTCGGACGGGATTTCACCGATGGCGTCCTTGCCCGCCATCAGAAAGTTCCAGAACCGCTCGGGAGAGTCGATGTCGCCGGCGAACCGGCATCCCATTCCGATCACCGCGATCGGTTCGATCGCCGTCGCTTCTCGCCCCGCATCCGGAGTCTGACTGACCACTGGAGAATGCCCCCTCGTCACTGCCTGGGGCCGTTCTCTCAACCACGTGGGGAAAGAAGGGCCCTCGTCGGGCGTACGAGAAGATCCTGGACAACGCGACATGCCGCCCGCCTGCGGCATACATGGGGGCCGACGTCGGAGGGGGTGGACGTCTGGAGCCCAAAGCTTGGTGCGGCTAAACGTTAGCCGACCAATTGTTGCGCGGCAAGGGATCCCGGGGAATCCAAGTGGGGTGTGTGGAGGCGAACTTGTAGCCTCTGCAAGAAGATCGAGGTCGACGGCAGGGGGCGCCGGGTGAATCGCGCATTTGACGACGGATCAGTGAACCAGTTGCTGGCAAGCATCGCCCGCTCCCACCGCAACCTCGCGGGCGCCCTGCTGCGTCAGGTGGGCCTCTACCCCGGGCAGGAACTGCTGCTGATGCGCCTGTGGAACCGCGACCATCAGCCGCAGGGCGATTTGGTGACGGCGCTTCGGCTGGAGGCGTCGACGGTGACGAAGATGCTCAAGCGACTGGAGGCCCAGGGCTTCGTCACGCGGCACCGCCCGCCCGACAACCAGCGGATCGTGATCGTCTCCCTCAGCGACAAGGGCCGCGAACTGCAAGGCGAAGTGGAGGAGCTCTGGCGGGAGCTGGAGCAAGCCGCTGTCGGCAGCATGACCCCGTCCGAGCTCGGCCGGACACTCGACGTCCTCCGGCGCCTGGAGGCCGGCCTCGCCGAAGCCCAGGCGTCCCGCGAGCCCCGGCCCTCCCCGTCCGAAACGGAGTAGGGCCGGGGCCTGGGGTCAGAGCCGGGCCAGCGGGCGCGCTACGACGATGTCGAGCCGCCCGGACAGCAGGGCAGTGTGGATCCGCGTCCCCCAACTCTCACCGCGATGCGAGTCCGGCGCGGCGAGCGCCCATCCGTCGGGCGCGTCCAGGAGGACGATCTTGCGCGAGCTCTCGCGCACCAGGTCCGCGTAGGCGAGGGCCCGCCCCCACCCCCGCTCGGTCAACTCCTCTCTCGGCAGCCGCAGATGTACGCCGATGGCACCTGCCCGCGTTTGCTCCGAGCACCACTGGACGAAGTCCTCACCCTCGGAGCTCCATGCGGGTACCGGAGGACAGTCGACGCCGACCACCACTGACATACCGTCCTGCGGCGCCGCAGTCGTCAGCACCCGCTCGATCATCCGGATCCCCACCGCACGCGCGAAGGCCTCGCCGCCCGCGTCCTGCGCCCGCAACAGGGCCATGGGTTCCGCACCGTTCCATCGGACCCGCTCGATCGCTGCCCGCCAGGCGTCCTGACTGCCGTCGGGTCCGCCTGCGGACCAGTCCACGATGACGAGTCCACCGCCGGCCTGGGCGCTCGACTCGACAGCGTCCGGCGGCGTCACCGTGGCGATGCGGTTCGCCAGAATGGTGCCGTCCACTGTGAGCGGCAGGGAGACGGCCGAGCGAGCAGGCCCGGGCTCTGGCGGGGCGTCGGGTGCCGACCGGCGTGCGAACCAGGACTCGACCTCGTCGATGCGCGACGCGTGACGACGCTTCAGACCCGCGTACGAAATGGCTCCGGTCCTGGTGAGGAAGTGGAAGCCGAACTGCTCCGGCTCCATGTGCAGACGCCGGGCGAACGTGCCCCACCAGTGCATGCTGGGCGCGGCCCAGTTCTGGGTGCGCTGCACCTCCGGCCGCCGCTTGGCCTCGTACGCGCGGAACGCGTCGGCCGTCGTGCCCTCAGTGTCCAGGGCCTCGGCGAGGGCGATCGCGTCCTCCATGGCCATCTTGGTGCCCGAGCCGACCGAGAAGTGGGCGGTGTGGGCTGTGTCCCCGAGCAGCACCATGTTCCGGTGTGACCAGCTGTCGTTGCGCACCACCTGGAACGAGGCCCACTTGCTGTTGTTGACCAGCAGGGGATGGCCGTCGAGATGCTCCTTGAAGATTTCTTCGAGCAGTTCCTTGGAGTGGATGTCGCTCACACCCGGGGCCTGCGCCTCGTCCGTGGAGACGTCCATGCCGGCCGCTCGCCAGGTGGCGGTGTCCGTCTCGACGATGAAGGTGCTGGTTCCCGGCTCGTACGGGTAGGCGTGCGCGGCGAACGGGCCGAAGCGCGTCTGAACGAAGGGGAAGGTCACCCGGTCGAAGCGCGCAGGGGTCCCGAACCAGATGTACTTGGGCCCCGACGCGTCGACGGTCGTGCCGAAGAACTCCGCATACGCCCTCCTGGTTGCGGAGTTGGCGCCGTCCGCGACTGCCACCACATCGGCGTCGTGGAACGAGTCCGCTAGCGGTATCTCGTGGTGGAAGTGCAGCTGGGCGCCGACCTCGGTGGCCTGTTCCTGGAGGATGCGCAGGAGCGTTCTGCGGGAGATCGCCGTGAACCCGTAGCCGCCGTACCGAAGGGAGCGGCCCTGGTGCCGCAGTTCCATGTCGGTCCACTGCGCGCTCGCCTCGCGCAGGCGCCGGCAGGTTTTCGGGTCGGCCTGCTCGAAGGCGGCCATCGTGCGGTCGGAGAAGACTACTCCGAAGCCGAACGTCGCGTCCGCGGCGTTGCGTTCGTAGACGGTGACCGAGGCCTGAGGGGCACGCAGTTTGATGAGGCGGGCGAGGAAGAGGCCGGCGGGTCCGCCGCCGATCACGGCGAAGGTCTGAGGTCGCATGGTGGTGGCTCTCCTGGGAGCAGAAAAGAGGGCGGACGAGGGGAAGCCCCGGCGAGCAGCGCACCGCTCTGCTCGCCGGGGCTCGTGACTGAGGGCCGTAGGGCGTCACGCCACGGGGGCGGGTTCCTTGGCGGCCTCCTCGTCCTCCGCCACGTTCAGCTCCTCGTAGAAGGGGCAGCCCCAGTAGGGCTCGAACGGGGCGAAGGTGTCCCACTTCGACTGGGCGCGAAGGTGCCCGAGCAGGACGTTGCGCGGGTTCCAGAAGTCACCGCTGACCAGCCGCGCGACCCACTTGTTGCTGCCGAGCTGGTCGCCGGAGATGTCGAAGCCCGCGTCCGTCAGGAAGCCGCGCAGGCTGTAACCGGCCTCGTAGTAGGCGTAGATGAGGCGTCCGTAGACGTCGTAGCCGGTCTTGTAGAAGTTGGAGTAGGCGAGCTGAAGCTCGTCGGCGCGCTCCGGCTCGGACAGGATGGCGTCCACCGCCTCGGCGGCCTTCAGGCCGGTGCACATGGCGAGGAAGACACCGCCGGAGAAGATCGGGTCGAAGAAGGTCGCGGAGTCGCCGACCATGAACCACCCGTCGCCGGTGATCGTGTCGGAGTAGTAGCAGTAGTCGGTCTCCACCTTCAGCTCGCCGATGGGCTCCGTGCCCGTGAGGCGCTGGGTGATCCGGGAGATACGGGACACGTGGTCCCGGAAGACGGCCTCGCGGTCGGCCACGCCGTGCAGCAGGTCGCGCGGCATGACCGCGCCGACGCTGATGGTGTCCGACCAGATCGGTATCGCCCACACCCAGCCGTCGGCGTGGCCGCCGATCTGCAGGTCGCCCTCGACACCGGGGTTGTACTGCTCGTCCAGGCCCTTGAAGTGCTGGTACGCCGCCACCATGCGCAGGCTGTCGATGCTGCGGCGCAGCCCGAAGGTGTGCGCCACCTTGCTGGCCCGGCCGCCGGCGTCGATGACGTACGGCGCGTGGGCGGTGTAGCTCTTGCCGCCGTACTCGTAGCGCACGCCCACGACGCGGTCGCCGTCCCGCAGCAGCTCGTGGACCGTTGCCTCCTGCAGCACTGTGGCGCCGTTCTCCTGCGCCACGTCGGCCATCGTCTTGTCGAAGTGGGCCCGCTCGACCTGGAACGTGACGTGGTGGCGGCCGGGCCCCTGACCGGCGAACGGGATGCGCCCGAACCGTCCCTTGCGGCCGCCGCTGAACTCCGCCCCGTGCTTGAGCACGTACCCCTGCTCCAGGACGCGCTCGTACGCGCCGAGTTCTTCGAGAATTGCGGATATCGGCGGCAGCAGCGACTCACCGATATGAAATCGAGGGAGGGAACGCCGCTCAAGAACGAGCACGGACCGCCCCGACTGGGCAAGCTTGGTCGCCGCCGTGGTGCCCGCCGGGCCGGCACCGATGACGATGACATCCACCTGCTCGAGCGGGGTCTGGGCAGAATTCACTTACGGTCTCCTTCGAAAGGCGTGAACCGGGAATACGTGAACTGGGAAAGTGCGGACGATTCGTCAGGCTGCGAAGCAGTCGAGCAGCATTCCGCCGCGCTGCGGGAGGTGCTCAAGGGTCGGATCGCCGTTGAGGATCGCTCCGTGCAGACGGCTCAGCTGGTGCGACGGATCGATACCCAGGTTGGTGACGAGAGTGCTCCGGAGCCCGGCGAACACTTCAAGGGCCTGGGATCGTCGGCCGGCCCGATAAAGGGCGACCATCAATTGTGCGTGCAGGTTTTCGTGGAAGGGGTGCTCGGCCGTGAGGTCCGTGAGATCGCCCAGTATGTCCAGGTGCCGGCCCTGGCGCAGTTCGGCCTCCATGAGCTGCTCGACAGCGGTCACCCGGGCGTTGTTCAGCCTGGTCACGTGCGCTTGCAGCAGCGGACCGGTGCTGACGTCGACCAGGGCGGGCCCACGCCACATGTCCAGAGCCGACCGCAGCACCAGCGAGGCGCGCGCGTAGTCGCCCGTGGCGATTTCGCGGCGGCCCCGGGCCGCGAGATCCTCGAATCGGTGGTATTCCAGGACGGCCGGATCGACGGTGAGCTGATATCCCCCGTGGAAGGTTTGGAGGAGATCCTTCGGATCGAGTGAAGCGCCGCTCAGCTCAAGGTCTTTGGCGAGCTGTTGGCGGAGGCGGACAATATAGGTCTGTAGTGTTATCTTTGCGCTCTGCGGCGGGGTTTCGTACCAGAGTTCCTGCACCAGGTCGCGCAGCAGGACGACCTGATTGCTGCGTACGGAGAACAGGGCGAGCATTTGCCTGATCTTGGGTGCCCTGGGAGCCGCCTCGTTTCCATTGATCTGAAATTTGAACGGACCAAGGGTGCCTATTTCCATCTGCCCTCCGCACACAGTTTTGCGCCGCTTGGCATTGCGTGACTTCAGGTGTGGAACTTAGGCGGCGATTTGCGTCGTACACAAGGTGTGCGGCACTAAGGTGTGAGCGCTCGGTATCGGAGGGCGTACCTCAAGTGATCCCCGTGGATGCCTCGACCGCCACCGACCGGTACGAAGGCCGGTATCGATCAGGCCTGTCGCGGGGTCAAGCGGCTCGTTCGAGCTCCTGGAAGGCCTCGCGGGCCGTGGCGAGGAACGCCGGCACGCTGGGCCGCAGCTCCGCCCGGCGCAGCCAGGTCATCGTGATCTGGGTCTGCGAGGCGCTGCCCGTCAGGGGTACTGCGGCCACTTCGCCGCGGGCGGCGGGTCCGGCCACCGCGATCTCGGGCAGCAGCGCGCAGCCCATGCCCGCGGAGGCGCACTGGCACAGGGCGGCCATGCTCGCGACCTGGGCGTCGATGACGGGCGCGTCCGGACCCAGCGTGTGGATCAGCGTGTCGAGCATTTCCCGGAATCCGCACCCCTGCGGGGTGGCGAGGAACGACTCGCCGCGCAGGTCCTGGCCGACGACCCGGGCGTAGGACGCGAGTCGGTGGTCGATGGGCGCGACTACCATCAGCCGGTCAGTGGTGAGGGGCTCGCTCGCCAGGAGCTTGTCCTGGGGTGCCTGGCCGAAGGTGAGCGCGACGTCGATCTCGCCGCGCCGGACCCACTCGTAGAGCTGGCCGCGACCCCCCTCGCGCAGCGTCACCTGGACGCGCGGGTAGAGCCGGCGGTAGCGGGCGAGGATGGCGGGCAGCCGGTGCGCGCACAGGGTCTCCAGGCCGCCGATGGTCAACTGGCCGCCGGGCTCCCGGGCTTCGTCCTCCACGGCGGTGCGCGCCTCCTGGACGAGCAGGAGCATCTGGTCGGCGTACTCGACCAGCCGTTCACCGGCCGGAGTCAGCGACAGCTTGCGGTTGGTGCGGTCGAAGAGCTTGGCGGCGAGCTCGTTCTCCAGGGCCTGGATCTGCTCGGTAACGCTGGACTGGGCGTAGTTGAGCTCTGCCGCGGCCCGCGTGAAGTTGAGTGTGCGCGCCACGGTTCGGAACGTCCGTAGGTGACGCAGTTCCACAGCTCCCGCCCTTCTGATCGGCTCTGCCGATGGTCGTCATCGGAAGTGCCCGCTTCTGCAACCGGGTTCGCACTGCAAGGATTTCAGGTATCGCCCCCTGCCCACAACCGGTCCCGGCGATATCTCATGCTGCCGTTATGCGGCTTCTGCTCAAGAACACCCCCGTACCTCCTTGGGAGGACAGCCATGTCCAGCCAGTCCGCCAGCCCCCCGAACGTCTCCCGTCCGTCTCCCGGCGCCCCGCCCGGCACATCCGCCACCGCATCGAAGGGGCTCCTGCTGCTGGGGCTGTCGCTCGGTTACTTCATGGTGATGCTGGACACCACTGTCGTCACGGTGGCGCTCCCCGCCATCGGCGAGGATCTCTCGGGCTCGCTCGCCGGACTACAGTGGGTCTCCAACGGATACACGCTCACCTTCGCGGCCCTGCTGCTCACCGCCGGTGCGCTCTCCGACCGCTACGGCGGCCGGAAGGTCTTCCTGACCGGCCTGTGGCTGTTCGCCGTATTCTCCGGCCTCTCGGCGGTGGCCACCTCCATGGGCGCGCTGATCGCCCTGCGGGCCCTGCTCGGTATCGCGGGCGCTCTGCTCCTGCCCACGTCACTGGCGATCATCGCGCACGCCTACACCGATCCGGCGGCCCGTGCGCGGGCCATGGGCGGCTGGGCCGCGATCAGCGGCACTGCGCTGGCCGCGGGTCCGCTGGTCGGGGGTGTCCTCACCGACACGCTCGGGTGGCAGTCCATCTTCCTGCTCAACATCCCGGTCGGGCTCGTCAGTATCGCCATCACGATGAAGTACGCCCCGGTCAGCGCCCCCAAGCCCGCCAAGGGACTCGACTTGCCGGGCCAGATCAGTGCCGTTCTGGCCCTCGCCGGCCTGACGTACGCGCTCATCGAGAGCCAGCCCAAGGGCTGGGGCTCTCCCGAAGTGCTCGGCGGATTCGCGGTGTTCGCGGTGGCCGGGGTTCTGTTCGTGCTTGCCGAGCGCCGCAAGAAGACCGCGACCCACGCCCCGATGCTGCCGCTGGAGATGTTCCGCAACCGGACGCTGTCCGCCGGCCTGTTCGCCGGACTCCTGGTCAACTTCGGGCTCTCGGGAGTCCTGTTCGTCCTGTCGCTCTTCTTCCAGGAGGCGCTCGGCTACTCGGCCTTCACCGCGGGCCTGGCCTTCTTGCCGCTCACCCTGCCGACGGCCTTCAACCCGATCTTCACCGGCCGTCTCGTGGCCAGGATCGGCGCCCGCAAGCCCGCCATCGCAGGCTTTCTGATGATGGGCGTCGGCGTCCTGATCCAGTCCGCCTCCACAGCGGACTCCACCGTCTCGCTCGTCGCGATGTGCGTCGGCCTGCTGGTGCTGGGATTCGGTGTCTCCTTCTCCATTCCGCCGCTGATGACGGCGATCGTGGGGTCGGTGGCCAAGGAGCAGGCGGGTATCGCCTCGGGCGCGCTGAACTCCGCGCGCCAGACCGGTGCCGTCCTGGGCGTGGCCGTCCTGGGCGCGGTGATGGGCGGTGCGTCGTCGGCCAACGACGGCACCCGGGTCGCGCTCGTGGTGGCCGGCCTCGTCCTGCTCGCCGGAGCGGGTGTGGTGGCCGCGTACATCGGCCGCCCCGCAAAAAACAGCGCCTGACGGGGCGGGCCGCCGGAAGAAGCCGACCGACTATGAGAAGAAGCCGGCCGGCCGACGCGCGGAGATCAGGGATGCGGCTCGGGCCTTGTTCACCGCGTCGATCCGTGAAACGGCGCCCAACTTACTGAAGATGTTGCGCAGATGCCGCTTCACGGTCGGTTCCGACAGGCCAAGTGAAGCGGCGATCTGCGCATTGCTCATCGCGCAGGCCGTCAGATCGAGCACCTCACGTTCCCGGTCGGTGAGCCGGACGTCGTTGCTCTGCCTCCCGGACAGCAGCAGCGCCTCGGGCGGTACGGCGAGGAACACGCGTCGGCTACTCTCGCGGCAGGCGCGCACGGTGGCGATCAGTTCGTGGCCGGACGCGGTGCGCGAGAGGAACCCGCGCACTCCCGCACTGAGGAGTTCCTGCACGAGCCCGAAGTTGGCATGGGCGCCCAGTATCACGATGGCCGCCTGGGGGGCTGCCTGTCTCAGGTGGTGCACTGTCATCGTCGCACCGTCGGCATCGCGGATGCCGAGGAGGATGACATCCGGGTCACGTGCGCCGGCCAGAGCGAGTGCCTCGCTCATGGCTTCGGTGTCGCCCACCACCGCGATCTCCTGGGCATCGGACAGGAGACTGCACAGTCCCTCTCGGAACAGGGCTTCCTCGTCGATCAGGAGAACTTTGCTGACCTGGGGCCCTAAGACCGGTGACGCCGCTGCTGAAGCGCTCTTCACGCTTGTTCGACTCTGGCCTACGTGAACGTTGTCCATACTCTCCTCGGATCCTCCGGGCAGAACGAAGAGGCGGGCCGGCATGGCCCAGCCCCGAGTTGGGACCGGATATACGGACATCGATGCGCGGAGCGGGAGACAGCACTGTCTGTCCCGCTGCGGGAGTCATGGCATGGGTGTGGATGCTGCCTCAACGCGTGGAGACGTCGGGCGTACGGTGACTCATTCGAAATGTCGGACTCGCGTCATTGGCTTACCGGCCTGCATAGCGCCCCCCCCGATTCGCGCGGTCAAGTCCTTTAAGAGTCAACCCCCCAACCGTTGTGACGGTATCAGCCGCATGTGTGATGCAGGTAATCCGAAAGCAAAGGATCCACGGTGAGTGATTGTTAGGCGGCTGGCCCTCTGTCGTCACGTCTTATGGCTTGATCTGTACTTGCAGCACGCACCCCGGACGTGCCAGGCGAACGCGGGTCGATGACGCATGCAACTTCCATGTGATCCGCAGTGGCGACCCGCCATCCTCGGGTATCGCATCTGTATCCGTTGGGGTTAGGGGGATTCGTGCAGCACGCCATCCACTTGGCGGCGGCCGCCGACAAGAATCTCGAACTGGTATTGAAAGTCCTGCCGGCCATCGTCGTGATCCTGGCGGCCTCGGCAGTCTGCGGCCGGCTCGCGGTCATGGCGAAGCAGCCCCGCGTACTGGGAGAAATGATCGCGGGCGTACTGCTCGGTCCGACATTCTTCGGCGCGCTGTTTCCCGACGTGCAAAAAGCCGTGTTGCCCGTGGAGACGAAGCCGATTCTTTATGTGCTGAGCACCATTGGGCTGACCTTCTTCATGTTCCTCGTCGGGGCGGGACTGGACCACGGGTCGGCCGACGGGGCGAAGCAGGGCAGGCAGGCCGCGGTCCTGGCGATCTCGGGTGTGGTGCCGTCGTTGCTACTCGGGGCCGGGGCGGGGTACCTGCTCCACGGCCGCCTGTCCCGCGACGACGTGAGCCCTGTCGAATTCGCCTTCTTCGTCGGCGGAGCCTTGTCGATCACCGCCTTCCCCATGCTGGCCCGAATCCTCTACGAGCGCCGGATGCAGAATACGACGCTGGGGCGCATGACATTGCTCGGCGCCTCGATCGACGACGCGGCAGCGTGGTGCTTCCTCGCCGTACTGTCCGCGGTGCACGCCGATGAAGGCGCACTGCACGCGGTCCGCACCATCACGCTCTCGGTCGTATTCGCCCTCGTCATGTTGCTGATCGTAGCCAAGTGGCTGCGCCCGCTAGGGGCTTCCGTGGAACGCACAGGGCGCCTCGGTTTCGACCAGATGTACCTGGTGGTCGGCATCGTCGTGCTGTGCGGTTACATCACCGACTACATCGGGATCTACTCGGTCTTCGGCGGATTCATCGCAGGCCTTGCCATGCCGCGAAACCCCGCGTTCCGCGAGGCATTGCACAGCCGCATGATGGATTTCGTGTGTGTGCTGCTCCTGCCCGTCTTCTTCGCCTTCTCTGGCCTGAACACCCAGTTGAACGGGCTCGCGGGATGGGGCATGGTACTTCCCTTCCTGCTGATCCTGGCGGCTGGTTTCGCTGGAAAGTACTTCGGTTGCGCCTTTGCGATGAAGGCTTCAGGATTCTCCTGGCGTGAGTCTTATGCCGTCGGCGGACTGATGAACGCCCGCGGCCTGATGATCCTCATCTTCATCAACATCGGTCTGGCGCAGGGGATGATCACGCAGGACGTCTTCTCTCTCCTGGTGCTGGTGGCCGTGATCACCACCGCCGCCGCGCTGCCGTTGTACAAGCTGGCGCTGCCCGAGCGCATGGAAAAGCAGTTGGAGACCGGGCAGGAGATACAGGCTCAACTGCCCGAATTCGCCCGCATGACCTGATCGGAACCACTCTCGACTCCCATCTCCCAGCCCGAGGAGCCCACCACCCATGAGTGAAACCGTCATCCGCGCCGACGACGGCACCGTTTCCATGATCAACGTCTTCGAGGTCGAGTCCGAGCGCCAGCAGGAGCTGGCCGAACTGCTCAGCGAGGGCGCCGAGAAGCACATCCGGCACCGGCCGGGATGCATCTCGGTGAACATCCTCCTCAGTAATGACGGCAAGCGGCTCATCTACTTCGCCCAGTGGCGCAGCAAGGCCGACATCAAGGCGACCATGTCGGACCCCGACTGCCAGGTCTACCGCGACAAGGCAGCCGAACTGGCCAAACCGGACGCCCACGCGTACTCGGTGTTCGCGGTTCACCATCCGGAGAGCTGACAGTCGATGAACGCTGAAGACGGCCCGCCAGAATGGGCCTGACGTAGTACGCACCGGCCCGGCCACCTCTCCCGGATGACCGGGCCGGTCCGCCGCCATGCCTACGACCGGCTCGACCCAGCCGAACGGTGAGAGCACACCGACGGCGTTCGAGAAGGCTTGCGGCGTTGGCCGCCTCCGCACCAGCGCAGGAGGGGCCTTGTGTACTCGCTACAAGTGGACACGCAGAATGCGAGCTGGTGCAATCAGGAGGGCGGCCCGCTGCTGCTAGAGCCCACGCAGTGTCAGTGGCAGCTGCCTCTGGTGGACAGCCGGTGGACAGACGCCTTCGGATGGTGCAACACCAGTCGTCACGGATCGACATGCGACACGTGCTCTGATCAGGAGAAACGTCACTCTGCAGCACGAGCAGGCACCACGCAACATGATCGCTCATGGTCTCGTAATGCGTAGGTCTCGGGTTCGAATCCCGAAGGCGGCTCCATGGTGAACCCCAAGTCGGGCCTTTGACCTGGGGTTTCTTGTTTTGGTTGACCTTGGAATTCGGGTACATCGGACACTTGTGGTCTGCGCATCGCAATGCGTAGGTCGAGGGTTCGCTCTCGGTTGCCAGTTAGCCGTGAAAGGGCTCTGACCAGCGAATTTGATGTACTGAGCGCTTCGGGTGCCCATGCGGGCGAATGTGCCGGTGGACGGCCGGTGGACAAGCGTGCGTGACGGTCAGCCAGAACCGCCTCGCCGACCCTGGGGGAGCCGCGGGTTTCCGGTGCCTTGGGAATGGTGGTCGGGGGCGTAGGGCGGCTTGTGCTTTTCCGACAGGCTGAGGGGAAAGCCGGGCTACCGAGGTGCGATGTTCATCGGTGAGGTTTTGCCGCAGTGACGCCCGCAGATGGGACTCACATCCGTGGGAGGATCGGCAGGTGGGCTGGAGTGTGGCGGAGGTGGCAGCGTTGGTGGCGGACGAGGCGATGGCGCAGCGCCTGCTGGGTTGGCTGGTGCCCGACGGTGATCAGCTCGTCGCGATCTCGGTGGCTGAGGTCGAGCGGTTCTGCTGGTACGAGCTGCCTCGCAAGTGGCACGCGGACTCCTCTGAGCGGCGGCGGGCTGTCGCCGTTTTGGCCGATCTGCTGGCCGGAGTGGGCCGTGTTCGGGCCGCCGCGGTGTGTGCGAGCGCGACCACCGCCGAGGTGCTGGCGGCTTGGCAGCGCTCCGAGGAGGCGGGTCTCGCGGCCTACCGCAAGGCCGCGGCCGCTTCGCCCACGACTCCGCCGGACGTTCCCGAGCTGAGCTGGGGGCAGGTCATGGGTGTCCGGGAAGCGCTGGCCCGTGCCAACCTCGAAGGTCGGCTGGAGCAGGCTCTGGACGAGGGCGAGCTCGACCCGGACGCGCGTACGTTCCCGGCCGCGCGCCGACGGCTCGTCCAGCACTGGCTCACCACCGCGCAGCCCGTGTTCGAGGACCGCGCCCCGCTGGAGGCCGTGCGGCGTGAACGGCGCGAGTTGTGGGCCGCGGCGCCCCCGGCCGAGCGCCGCGCTCTGCTCGCCGCCGTCCTGCCTGCTCTGGAGGAGTCGGATGCGGCCCCCGTGGACACGGCTGAGCCGTTGCGGTGGCTGCTGGAGCAGATCGGTGACGGCGTCACCCTGACCCAGGCCGGCTACCTGCCGCGGGAACTGGTGGCAACCGCGTTCGCCCGCTACCCGCACTGGTACCCGATCGGCAAGGGGCCGCGCTCGGAGGCGGACCTGTTCCAGCTGGCCGACCTGCACGAACTCGCCCGCACCCACCGGCTGGTGACCAAGCGCGACCGTACGCTCAAGCTCTCGGCCGCCGGGCGCGCCCAGCTGACGGACCACCGGCTGCGTCAGCACACGGCCGCGCTGGCCTGGCTCGGCACCACCGCGGCGGAGCGGCAGGTGGCCGAGTCCGCCCTGGGCGTGCTGTGGGCCGAGCCCCGGCTCCGCGAGTACCTGCGCGATGCCGTCCATCCGGTGCTTGCCGCGGGCTTCACCCACGGCGACGGCAGCGCGCTGGAGGTGAAGGACACCGAGCGGCTGCTGTGGAGGTTCTGGCATACCGGTCGCGAACTCGGCTACCTCGACGAACGGGACCAGTCCGTCGACGCCCCGATCTCCCTGTCCGCCACCGGCCGCCCGGCTGCCCTCGCGGCGCTCCGCGTCCTGGCCGAGGGGCCGCGCGACCGCGTCTGAACGCGGCTCAGCGGGCTGTCAGGTCGGCGTCGGTGAGGCGCCGCATCAGTGAGGGCTTGCCGCGGTGCTGTTCGCGCAGCTCGTCAAGGCGCCGGGCGAACTCCTCGGGAGTGCCCGCCCGGTCGTGGACCTCGCGGAGATCTTTCAGGAGCGTGACGGCGGTGTCGTAGGGGCCAGGCTGCTTCTGCCTGATCAGGTGGGCGATGTCCTGCCAGGCTTGCCGGGTGTTCTCGGCCAGGCGGTCCAAGTGGCTCTCGCGAGCCCGCTGTTCGGCTCGGCGGGCCTGGGCGCGGGCCTGTTCCTGTTGCCGGGTGTGCTCTGTGCGCACCTCGTAGGCAGCGTCGAGGAGTTCCGCGGCTGATCGGCGCCGGGGGGCGGTGGACGGTTCGGCTGTCCTGCGGGACGCGGTGCGGTGGCGGGCCAGCAGGGCGGGGCCCGGTTGTGGGGCGGTGCCCAGGGCGGCGTCCAGCAGCAGGGTGTCCTTCTCGGGTGATGGCAGGGCGCGGATCCAGGCGGCGAGTGCGTCCTTGTCGATGGCCTGGGAAGGGGCGGCACCGCTGGCGCGGCCGGCCGTGGTGAGCAGGTGCGCGTCGACGTGCAGGAAGTCCGCCAAGGCGCTTTGCGGGCCGGTGAGTTGGGCAAGGCCGGCGGGTACGGGCGGCTCGATGGCATGGGTGTACTCGTCCTCGTCGACGTCCTCCTCCAGCTCCCAGCGGGTGAGTGCGGAGAGCCAGGCCAGATAGAGGGGGCGCAGGTCGCCTGCGGCGAGTTCGGTGCGCAGGGTGGTGAAGGAGGCGAGGGTGAAGGAGGTCTGACCTGCCTCCCGCGAGCTGTCCGGTGTTGCGCCGGGCGGGGCGGATCACACGACCGCCCCGGACCCGAGTCCGGGCCGCGCTGACCGCCGCCTGCCATGAACACACCCGCGTGCGCCTCGAGTACCGCTCCGGCACAGGCGAGGAGACCGTCCGCGAGGTCGAGCCGCACCGCGTGGTCGGCACCCGCCGCCGGTACCTCGTGGCCCGGGACACCACCCGCCACGACTGGCGGACCCTGCGCCTGGACCGGATGCGCCTCACTCGCACGATCCCCGTGCCCCGCTTCGGGCCCCGCCCGCTGCCCGCCCGCCGACATCGCGGCCTACGTCCTCGATCGCGTCGACCGCACGCCCTGGCCCTACCCGGCCGAACTGATCGTCCAGGACGCCGCCCACCGCCTGGCCGAGTGGCTGCCTCCCAACGCCGTCGTCGAACCGATCACCGGCACCACCAGCCGTGTCACCCTCTCCGCCGACTCCCCCCGCCACCTCGCCCCGTTGCTCGGCCACCTCGAAGCCGACTTCCGCCTCGCCCACCCCGACCGCGACACCGAACTCGCCACCGAGATCCAACGAGTTCACCACCGATATGCCGCAGCCGCCGGCGTCGCCCCGGCCAGGATGCCCGCGGCCCGCCTGCCGGCCGACAGCACCCGCACCGCCCCCTGATTTCCCGCGGTGAGGCCGCCGGTGCGCAGTGCGCGTCCCGTGCCGTCGGCACGGGACGCGTCGGGGGGTGTCAGCCCGCCACGGCGGGGCTCGGGGTGGCGACCGGGACGGGGCCGGCGCTGCGTCGTCCGCCCTTCAGGAAGGCCGCCGCTGTGGCCGCGGACAGGACCAGGATGCCGACCGCCCACCAGATGGCGGTGGCGTAGCCGTGGACGTTGGCCTGGCCGAGCAGGCGAGCGTCGTTGTGGTGGGCGACCAGCCAGGTGTGGGTGGCGCTGGCGGCGATGGTGTTCAGCAGTGCGGTGCCGATGGAACCGCCGATCTGCTGGGCGGTGTTGAGCATCGCGGAGGCCACGCCCGCGTCACGGGGCTCGACGCCTTCGGTGGCGAGGTTGGTGGCGGGCAGCAGCGCGGTCCCCATGCCCAGGCCCAGCAGGAGTTGGGCGGGCAGTACCAGCGTGAGATAGGAGCTGTCCACCTTCAGCTGGGTCAGCAGCGTCATACCGACCGCGGCCACCAGGAGTCCGGAGGTGATCAACACCCGAGGTGACACCCGGGTCATCAGCAAGGTGCCGATCTGGGTGGATCCGACGATCATGCCCACGATCATCGGCAGGAACGCCAGACCGGTGAGGACCGGGCTGAACCCCTTGATCGCCTGGAGGTAGTAGGTCAGGAAAAGGAACAGGCCGAACATGCCGATTATCGACAGTCCCAGGGAGAGATAGACACCGGCACGGTTACGTTCGGTGACCACCCTCAGGGGTAGCAGCGGGGACCCGGTCCGCGACTCCACGAGGACGAATGCCGTCAGCAGGACCGCGGCGGCAACAAGCAACCCCACGGTGACGCCCGCGCCCCAGCCGTCGCTCGCGGCCCGGGTGAAGCCGTAGACCAGGCTGACCAGACCCGTGGTGGCCAGCAGCACTCCCGGGATGTCCAGCCGGTCGCGGTTGCGCGCGTCGGGGGGCTCGTGGATCACCGGCATCGCGCCGAGCGCGGCCACCACGGCGAGGGGCGCGATGATGTACTGCGACCAGCGCCAGTCGAGGTATTGGGTGACCGCTCCCCCGAGGATCAGTCCCATGCCGCCGCCCGCACCGGCGATCGCGCTGAAGACGCCGAAAGCCTTGGCACGTTCCCCGGTCCTGGTGAAGGTCACGGTCAGCAGCGACAGCGCCGCCGGGGCCACCAGCGCGCTGAACGCGCCTTGCAGGGCCCGGGCGGTCAGCAGCATGGCGGTGTTGACCGCGGCCCCGCCGAGCACCGAGGCCGCCGCGAAGCCCGACAGTCCGATGACGAACGTCCGCTTGCGGCCCGCCAGGTCGGCGATCCGTCCGCCCAGCAGTAGCAGGCCACCGAAGGCCAGCGTGAAGGCGGTGATCACCCACTGGCGGTCGTTGTCGGATATCCCCAGGTCCCGCTGGGCGGCGGGCAGCGCAACGTTCACTATGGTGCCGTCGAGCAGCACGGTCAGCTGAGCAAGGGCGATGAAGGCCAGTGCGATCCATCGCATACGGGGTGAATCATTCTTTTCTGACATGACAGGTCCTTCGATTCTTGTGGAAGGGATGAGCGATCCGAGGTGACGGGTGGCCGTCGCGTAGGCGACACGCAGTGTCAGTGACGCGCGTCGCGTTCCGTGCGGGGCTGCCCAGTTCATCGAGCGTGATGGCGGCACCGGGCAACGCCGTCTGCCGCGAGCCGCCCTGGAGCGCGTCGAGAAGCAGTTCCAGGTGCCGGTGGACGCAGCGGTCGGTACCCAAGTGGGCCGCTGGCCGAGAGGAGTCGGGAGAGCTGGGTGACGGCGACGATGATGTCCCCGACGGCGATGTCGGTGCGCAGCTCTCCGGAGCGGTGGGCAGCGTCCACAAGGGCCGGGTCGTTCGGTCGAGCCGCTCCCTGGCCTCGATGAAGCCGGGGTCGTCCTCGTCAACGCCGTCAGACAGCAGCGGGTACAGCCCACCGTTGCGCTCGTCCGCCGCCGCGTGGACGAAGCGCCGTAGTGTCTCGAAAGCGAAGGGTTCACCGGCCGGCGCCGCCTCCGCCGCTTCGGCGATGCGGCCTCAGGCCCCGGCCCAACCGTCCGGGCCCCTGCAAGCCCTACCTGAAACGCCGGTCCGCCGCAGGCTGCACGAACGGCCCCCACCTACACCGCGAACTGATCGCCGGGAAGCCTTCCGTCACCCACAGGATGATCCGCGCCCGCATCGCCACCCGGCGCGCCGCACCGGCGCGAGCGCCGCCTCGCCCCCCCCGAGCATGCGGCGGGTCACCGGCTGGAGCACCGGCCACGCCTCGACCTGGGCGAAGACGAGCGGACCGCGCTGAAGGAGGTCATGGCCCGCCGCCCCGAACCGGATTCCGCCGACGGACGCGTCCGGCGCTCCGGTGAGATCCTCACCTGCCGACTCGGCTCCACACTCCCCATCTGGATCGACGCCGTCGCCGTCAGCCAATTGCCCGGCCTCACGGGATTGGCCCTCCACCTGCTCCGAGACCTCGACGCGGTGACCGCCTACTTCACCCTGCGCTGGATCTACTGCGGTACGAAGGGATGACGGGTGGCGGATGAGGACGACGCCGATCCACACGGCGGCGGGCGCCGCCGACCGCACGGTCAGAACATGGTGTTCTCATTGCGGGAGGTCTCCGGGACCGGCTGTACGGCGTCCCAGTGCTCGACGATCTTTCCGTCACGGACGCGGAAGAACTCGATGCAGGCGAAGCCGCGGTCGTCCGGGTTCAGCTTGAGGTGGTGGTGGACCGCGACATAGTCGCCCTCGGCGATGACCCGCTTGACATCGATGGTCACCTCCGGGTTCCCGGCGAACAGCCCGGTGAACAGTTCCGTGGCAGCGGCGACGCCGTCGGCATGCTGCGGGTTGTGGTCGATGAACGACTCGACGGCGTACCGCTCGAACACGGTCGGGTCCTTCTCCACGGCGAGCTCGTGGAACAGCGCCGTCACGAGCTTCTTGTTCTCCGCGGTGTCCGCGTTCGGGTCGGGCTGGCTGGCGACCGGCTCGCTGATCGTGGTGAACAGGTCGTGGCCGCCCACGACGGTCTCCGGACCCGGCTGGATGACGTCCCAGTGCTCGACGATCCTGCCGTCCTCGACCCGGTAGATGTCGACGACCGCGCTGGGGGTGGCGCCGGGTGCCGCCGCGGACTCACTGTGCAGCAGGACCAGGTCGCCTTCGGCCAGGGCCCGGTGGGTGGTCTTCGTCCGTTCCGGGAAGGTCTTCCGGAAGAAGGTGATGAAGCCCTTGAGCCCCTCGGGGCCGTCGACACCCTGCGGGTTGTGATTGGTGTACGTGGTGCCGACGAGCTCGTCGACCACGTCGAGGTTTCCGTAACTGAACAGCTGGTCGTAGAAGTGGGTGACGATCTTCTTGTTCTCGGCGGACATGGTGGTGGCTCTCACTTTCCTTAGTTACGACTTGTGCGTAACCACATCATCAGTCACTGGCGGGCGGGACGGAAGAAGGCACTTCCATGTCAGCCACGCACATGGGAGTGCCTACACAGCCCGGCGGCGTTCGTTGCCTGCTTCAGCCGGCCGAGCTACTCGACGACGGCCCACTCGGTGTCGTATCCCAACTTGAGGCCGGTGTCCTCTCGCAGCCTGTCGTCGTCCAGCCTGAGCCGCTGTCCGAGGAGGCCGGGTTTTGCCGGCATCGGTGCCGTCGTGGACAAGGTACGGGCAGCTGAGCAAGGCGCAGACGATCGAGCGGGCGCCGGAGCCGCGGCGGACCGCGCTGCTGACGGCGGTGGTGCGGCAGCTGGAGGCGCAGGCGGTCGACGACGCCTTGGACCTGTTCGCGGTGCTGATGGCGAACCGGCTGATCAGCCCGGCCCGCCGGGCGTCGGACCAGGAGCGCCCGGCGATGCTGCCGCAGCCGGAGAAGGCGGCCCGGATCCTGGCGAAGGCGTCGAAGATCCTCGCCGACGAGCTGGACCTGGTCGCCGATCACGAGGCGGACCTGGACGTGGCAGCGCTGTGGGCGGCGGTCGAGGAGGCCGTGCCGCGTACGGCGGTGGCCGGGGCGGTCGCGACCGTCGAGGCCCTGGTGCCCGAGGACGACGGCTCGGCCGAAGCCGCGATGCGCGAGAAGCCGACCCTGCGCTACAACACCGTGCGCCCGTTCCTGGCGCTGCTGGGCGAGTCGGACGCGCTGGACGCCGCCCCGGCCGGGCGGCGCATCCTCAAGGGGTGCGCCGCCTGCCCGCGCTGTCCCGGCGAGGGCGGCCTGCATCAGGTGCTGGGCCGGCTCGGGCAGCAGCCCGCCCAGGGTTTGCGCCCCTTCCGGAACCCGGACGCTGTCGAGGAGGGCGAGGACGAGGCGTGAGGACGTGCCGTTCGGCGGTTGGGCAATGCCGTCGTCCTCGTCCTGCAGCTGGGCGGCGAGGGCGTGGGCCTCTTCGGGGTCCGGGTAGGAACGGGTCGGGACACCGGTGCTGGTGTCCGAAGTCTCGGCAGGACGTTTTCAGTCCGTCAGGTCGATGCGCGGCCGTCGGGGCCCGGAGTCCTGGTCGCGTGTTCGCTCTTGGTCTGGGCCCGCGAGGGTTCGGGCGGTGGGAGGTCGGGGTGGGCGTTGCGTCGGCGATGGCGGCGTTCGGCGGAGGAGAGCATCGTGGCGGTGAGGGTGAGGGCGGTGGCCAGGAGGAGGGGGAGGAGGAGGCCGGTGCTGATGAGGGCGCCGGCGGTTGCTGTTCCGGCGGATCCTGCGGTGATCTTCAGGGCGCCGACCCAGACGAAGATCTGTCCGCGTGCGTTGTCGGGGGCGTATTCGTTGCGGGCGGCGAGGGTGGCGGCGAAGAAGTAGGCGTTGGCGATGCCGGCGGCGGCGTAGGCGGCGAGGGCGAGCGGGAAGGAGGGGGCGAGGGTGATCAGCAGGAGGGTGGCGCCGAGGGTGGCGGCGAGGCGGGTCGTGAGCCGGTCTGCTTCGGTGCGGGAGGGGCGGATCATGACGCCTGCGGATCCGGCGAGGTTGCCCAGGCCGTAGGCGGCGGTCAGGAGTCCGGCCGCGGGGGCGCCGACGCCGAGGGAGGGGGTGCCGGCGACGGCGGTGATGGGGAGGGCGGCGACACTGAAGGCGACGGTCACGGTCAGATACAGCGTGCGGCGCAGGGGCCCGGAGGCGAGGATGCCCGTGAGGGTGCGGATGGGGCGGGGGACGTCTGCGGCTTTGCCGGGGGCCGGGGTACGGGGCAGGAAGCGGATGACGGCGGCGGCGATGAAGCAGCCGGCGGCCAGGGTGAGGGCGGCGGTGGCGGGTGAGGCCCCGGCGGCGAGGGCGGCAACGAGGGTGGGGCCGACGGTGCCGCTGATGCCGTAGGTGGCCACGTCCCAGCCCTGGGCCCGCCGCTGGCGTCGCCGGCCGTGCCCGGCGATGGCGGGCAGGCGGCTGCTGATGCCTCCTGTGAGCAGGGGCCCGAACAGGCCGGAGACGACCAGCAGGGCGGCGGTGACGGCGGGGTGGGTGTGGGGGTAGAGCAGGACGGCGGCGGCCAGGGCGGTGCCGTGGGCGAGGGAGGCTGCGGCAATGACGGTGCGGCCGTCGCGGGCGGTGTCCAGGCTGCGGGCGACGAAGGGACCGAGCAGGTGGGGGGCTGTGATGCAGGCCCCCAGGGCTCCGGCCAGCCAGCCCGAGCCGCCGCCGGCGGTGACCATCAGCACGATGGCCACGACCGCGCCTCCGTCGGAGGTGCGAGCCAGGGTCGCCGCGATGATGTAGCGGGCCAGCGGGCCCCAGCCGGGCTCGTCGACGCACTGGTCGGTGCTTGGGCGCATGGCCGCGCGTTCTCCTGCAGGAAAGGGGGGCGGAGGAATGTACGGAGCGCAGCCGGCCTCCCGCGTGTGGGAGGGCGGCTGCCGACTGTCAGGTGTGGAGTTGGAGCTGCTCGATCACCGTGGCGAGGTGGGCGCGTTCCTTGGTGCCCAGTCCGCGCAGCGGCAGCGGGAGGTTGCGGTGGGCGGTCAGGCCCAGGTGGGCCGCGGCCGCGGCGACGACGCGCAAGGAGCCTCCGTGCTGAACGAAAAGGTCCCACAGGGGCTGCAGCCGCTTCGACTCCTGTTCGGCCTGCTCGTGCCGACCTGCCTGTGCCGCGCGGGTGAGGGCGAGGGCTGCTTCGGGGAAGGTGCCGCCGATCACCGAGTACCAGACGTCGCATCCCGCGTTCAGCCCCCGGGCCGCGGCCGCGTCTCCGCTGATGCCCACGGTCACTGTCTCGGGCAGGAGTCGGCGCAGATGCTCGACACGAGCCCGGGCCTGCTCGGGATCGGCGGGGAGGGCGGGAATCTTGATGGAGGCGACCTGCGGCAGCCGGGCCAGGCGGGTGTACAGCTCGTCGGTGAACGTGAAGTGCGTGGTGCCGGGGTTGTCGTAGATCACCAGCGGGACCGACAGGCTCGCGGTGACCTCCTCGAACAGGCCGAAGACGTCCTCGTCGGTCAGCGGCTGGTAGGACACCGGCGCCAGCAGGACGGCGGAGGCCCCGGCGTTCTGCGCGTCCTCGGCGGCCTGGAGGACCTGGCGGGTGCGCAGGGCCCCGATGCCGACGATGACCGGCACGCCGTCGGCGTGCTCGACGGCGAGCCGGGCGACGTGCGCGCGTTCCTCACGGGTCAGGTACGCGTAGGAGCCGGTGGAGCCCAGCGCGCCGATGGAGTCGACGCCGGCGGCAGCGAGCCGCTGGACCAGCGCGGCGTACGCCTTCTCGTCGACGTTGCCGTTGCCGGGGACGGGAGTGAGCGGGAAGGCGCTCAGACCGGTGAACAAGAAAGGCCTCCAGAGGGGGTGCGGGGTGGACCTTCAGCGGCGGCGAACCGTGGCGCTGCCGGCATGCCGCTGTGCGGACAGGCGGTGGTCATACGGTGGTGTCGGGGTGCGCCGGGCTGAGGTAGTGCACGGTGCTCGTGTCGCAGTGCGGCTGCAGAAGGGTCTGCAGGTCGCCGGCCGCGATCTTGAGCAGGTCCTCGTCGCGGGTGGCGGCGACGGTCTCCAGGACGAAGGCGACGCGGGTGGAGTCCTCGGTGACGCGGGTGCGGTGTGCGTCGCGGTGGTTCCAGTGCCGGGTGAGCACGTCGGTGGTGTCCGTGTAGATGACCTCGCCGGGCTTGGGGATCTCGACGGTGTCGGTCTCGCCGAGCGGGGTGAAGCTCTCGCTGCCGTCGGCGTAGCGGATCTCGACGTCGCCAGTGACCTGGGCGAGGTCGAAGGCGCCGGCGGGCAGGCCGTGGCAGACGGAAACGGCGTTGTAGGAGTCGACGGCCGGGTTGATTCGGGGCAGAGTGCCCTTCTTGGCCAGGCGGCGGCCCAGGGCGTCGACGCTGGGCCGGATGCGGCGAGGGTTGGTACCAAAGGCGCGGTAGACGGCATGCCACGCCTCAATGCGCGGGTGGTTCTCGTCGGCCGGGGCCCAGGAGCCGTCGGCGAGCCGAGCCTCCAGTTCCTCCAGCGCGGCGGTAGTGGCCGGCCACGGTTCGCGGCCGCGCAGACCGGTGGCGGTGACGACGGCAATGAGGGTGTCGGGGAAGGCGGCAGCGACGTCGGGAGTGATGCGGAAGAGGGTCATCGGAGGTCCGTTCCGGGGTGGGGGGATCTTGAGGGGGGGGGAGGGGCTAGCGGGGGCGGATGCGGTCCGCAGGCCGCCAGGGTGGGGACGGCCCGCCCGGTCCGAGGCCAGGTGCCGGGTGCGGGCGGGCGTGATCGGCTCGTTGATCGGTGGACTCGTGGTCGCCCTCCGCGGTCTTCGCGCGGGCCTCGATGATGTCGAGGCGCAGCCAGTGAAGCCCGGGACCCGGCCGTCTGCAGGGCAGGCCATCAGCCTCGGCCGGTCGGCGCTTGGGCGCGGTAGCGGCGTCGGGATCGTCGGTGATCGTGGCCCGGCAGGTGAACTGGGCGGCCGCGAAGTGACGGGTGCTCCCGCACAAGGCGTGCGGGCCGTCGCGCTCGGCGAGCCTGCGCCGCACAGGGAGGGCGGGGACGGTGAACGTGACGTCCGGGGCCGCCTCGACCGCTTCCCAGACGGGGTTGTGCCGGGTGAAGTGGAGCAGCAGGGTGTCGCCGTCGCGGATGAATTGATCGGGTACGGCGAGAGGTGCCTGCCCTGGAAGACCGTTGACGCTGAGGATGCCGAAGTCGTGGCCGTCATCGATCCAGGTCTGCCACTCGGCCGTGTCCAGGACGGTGTCCCAGGGCTGGACGACCATGCTCGGGTCCTTCCAAAGGGCGGCGGAATGGTCAGGTGAGGGCGAGGAGGCTGACGGCGACGGCGGCGGTGCCCAGGCCGATCAGCTGGCCGCGGTGGATGCGCTCGGCCAGGACACCGCGGGCGAGCAGGACAGTGCCGGCCGGGTACAGGGCGGTGATCACGGCGACGACGGCGAGGTCGCCGCTGCGGGCGGCGAACAGGAACAGCAGGTTGGCCGCCGAGTCCAGTACGCCGGCCGTGGCCGAGATCGCGTACGCGGGCTTCTCCGGGCCCAGCCGCCGGAACATCACTCCGGCCGCGGCCAGGGTGACGGCGGAGGACACAGCACGGCCGACGATCAGCGGGCCCACCCCGCTGTCGGAAGGCGCCTGGTGCAGGAAGACCAGCTGCAGAGCGATGGCCGCCCCGGCGCCGAAGGCCAGCAGCAGCGCGGTGCGCGACGGCCGCGCCGACTTCGCGCCGTGCCCGGCGCTTACCAGCACCACCGCCGCCAGCGCCAGCGGCAGGCCGATCAGCCCGGCCAAGCCCAGGTGCTCGCCCTGCAGCAGGCCGACGCCCACCGGCAGCATCGCCGAGACCAACGCGGTGATCGGCGACAGCACGTTCATCGGGCCGATCGCCAGAGTCCTGTAGAGCAGAGCAAACGCGGCGGCCGACGCGACGCCGGAGGCCGCGCCCCAGGCGAGGGTGGCAGGGGCGAAGGAGGCGCCGAGGAAGGGCCACAGCAGCAGCTCGATGGCGAGCGAGGCCGGCGCGGCGATCATCACGGTCCGCAGGACATGGGCTTTGCGGGCGCCCAGGCCGCCGAGAAAGTCGGCGCACCCATAGGCCAGGGAACTACCCAGGGCCAGCAGGAGAGCGATCACGGTACGTACATCCCTTACTATCAATGGAACGACTAAACCGTACAACGCACCGACCGTGATCTCAACCGACCGACTGTATGGTGCAGCACATCGACCTAATGCTGGAGAGACGAAACCGATGACCGAGACCGAGACGGCACTGCGGACGCTCGCGCACAACGTCCGTACGGCACGCACCCGCGCAGGACTGTCCCTGGACGAACTCGGCCGCCGCGCCAAGGTCAGCAAGGGCGCCCTGGTCGGACTGGAGAAGGCCCAGGGCAACCCCAACTTCGCCACCCTGGTCCGCCTCGCCGACACCCTCGGCATCTCCGTCTCCGCGCTTATGGAAGGCAGCCCCGAGCAGCGCGTACGGGTGGTGAGCGCCGACGCCGTCATGCCCCTGTGGAAGGGCGAGCGAGGCGGCGAGGCCCGGCTGATGCTGACCACCGGCGGCCCGGCGGCCACCGAGGTCTGGCGCTGGACCCTGGAACCTGGCGAGGAGTACCCCAGCCACCCCCACCAGACCGGTGTGACCGAGACTGTCAGCGTCACCGTCGGCGAGATGATCCTCGTCGTCGATGGCACCGAATACCCCGTCGCCGCCGGACAGACCGCCACCTTCGACGCCGACACCACCCACACCTACCGCGGCACGGGCACCGAGACCTGCCACCTGATCATGACCGTCCACCTGCCCCCGGGCCCGGCGTAGTGCCCCAAGGGCTCCGGCACGGCCGGACCGCCTGCCCGTCGGTAAAGGACCGTTTGACGACAGGCAGCTGACACGTCCAATGAACCGGGGAAATCCAGGGGTTCGCGGCGGCCCAGATCCAATCGGGGATCCATGGAACGAGATGGACACCGCGGCTAGAACACGGTGTTGTCGTTCTTCGATGTCGCCGGGACGGGCGCCGTGACGTCCCAGTGCTCGACGACCCGGCCGTCCCGGACCCGGAAGATGTCGACGACGGCTGACCCGAGGTCGTCCGGGGTCAGTTGAAGGTGATGATGGAAGGCGACGTAGTCGCCCTCGGCGATGACTCGCTTGACACTGATGCTGAGCTCCGGGCTCGCCGCGAAGCCGCACGCGAACTGGTCCTTGGCCGCGGCCGTGCCGTTGGGTGCCTGCGGAGTGTGCTGGTAGTACGGGTCGGCGGCGTACCGGTCGAACGCGGTGAGGTCCCGGTCGGCGGTCACGTCCTGGAACAGGGCCCAGGCGATCTGCTTGCTCGCGGCGGTGGACACGCCTGGGTCCGGCGACTGCCTGCGCGGCGCGCTCAGCGTGCCGAACATGTCGTTGCCGCTGGCTGTCCGGGCCGGAACCTGCTGCATCACCTCCCAGTGCTCGACGATCTTGTCGTCCCGGACCCGGAAGACGCTGACGATGGCGTGGCTCGGGGTACCGGGCTCCAGCACGGCGTTGGTGTGCAGCAGGACCAGGTCGTCCTCGGCGATGGCCCGCTCGATGGTGAGGTGCATCTTGGGATGTATGGCCCGGATGCCGGTCACGACGTTCCGTAGTGCCGCGGGGCCGTCCGTCGACTTCGGGTTGTGATCGGTGTACTCGGTCCCGACGAACTCGTCGATGACGGCGAGGTTGCCGTGACGGAACAACTCTTCATAGAAGTGAACAACAAGTTCTTTGTTTCGGGCGGTCATGACGGCGCCTCCGTTTCGATCCGACTGCCGGACAACACCTCTGGTGGAAAGTGGTGTTGTGGTTCGCCGAGCACTCAAGGACCGGGTTGCCTCTCGTAAGCAGAAACATCATCAGTTATCGGAGGCAAAGGGCGTAAGAAGGCACTTCCGTGTCAGTGACGCACACCGGTGTGCGTGCGGGCCTCCGTCCGGATTGACTTGACGGTTCAAGTGAAATCGGCTTCAGTGTCACTTGACGGTTCAAGCAAATGGATGTGGGTGAGATCGTGGGTGAAGCGGAGTCCCGGTGGCTGGATGCCGAGGAACAGGCGACCTGGCTGGCGCTGACCGGCGTACTGGTCGGGCTGCCGGCCGCGCTCGACGCCCAGCTTCAACGCGACGCCGGGATCAGCCACTTCGAGTACCAGGTGCTCGCCGGGCTCTCCATGACCCCGGACCGGACGCTGCGGATGAGCAGCCTCGCCGAATTCGCCGCAGGCTCCCTCTCCCGGCTGTCCCACACGGTCAAGCGGCTGGAGAAGCAGGGCTGGGTTCGGCGCATGCCCGACCCGGACGACGGGCGCTGCACCCTCGCCGTTCTCACCGACGCCGGCTGGGAGAAGGTCCTGGCCACCGCCCCCGGCCATGTCGCCGAGGTGCGCCGTCTGGTGTTCGACCCGTTGACCAGGACCCAGCAACGGCAACTGCGCGAGACGGGCCGCCGTATCCACCACACCATCGACCCCGACGCCCCCTGGCCGGGCGGCGGTTGACCACCAAGAGAGGCCCTCATGTCTTCTGTCCTCGCCCCCGCGACACCCGGCGGCGCCTACGACGCCTTCCTGCCCGGGGCACTGTCCCGCGCCCGCACCCAGCGGGAGTGGACGCCGGCGGACGGCCCGCTGCCCGCCCTCTACCTCAGCCACGGCGCGCCCCCGACCTTCGACGACGGCCCCTGGCTGCGCCAGCTCTTCGACTGGGCGCAGTCCCTGCCCAAGCCGAAGGCGATCCTGATCATCTCCGCTCACTGGGAGGACGCCCCGCTCGCCCTGTCCAGCGCCGCTGCGGGCACCCCACTGGTCTACGACTTCAGCGGCTTCCACCCGCGCTACTACCAGATGCGCTACGACACCCCCGACGCCACGGCACTCGCCCGGCGCATCGCCGCCACCATGCCCGACGGCGAACCCCTCTACCAGCACCCCTCCCGGGGCCTCGACCACGGCGCCTGGGTCCCGCTGATGGCCATGTACCCGCTGGCCGACATCCCGGTCCTGCAGATGTCCATGCCGAGCCAGGACCCCTCGCGCCTGATGGCGCTCGGCCGGCGCCTCGCATCCCTGCGTGAGGAGGGCATCCTCGTCATCGGCTCCGGATTCATGACGCACGGCCTGCCCTTCCTCACCCGGGAGATGTTCACCGAGGGAGTCGTGCCCGCCTGGTCCTCCGACTTCGACGCCTGGGCGGCCGACGCGCTGGCCCGCGGTGACGTCGACGAACTCGCCGCCTACGCCACCCGGGCGCCCGGCATGCCGTACGCCCATCCCACCCCGGATCACTTCCTGCCGATCTTCATCACCCTGGGCAGCGCCACCGACCCGGAAGCACCCGCACTCACAGCCATCGACGGCTTCACGATGGGCTGCGCCAAACGCTCCTTCACGCTGAACTGACGGGGGCTCACATGATCGGTCAACGGCAGGGCGATACCGAGGTTCGAGAAGGGGCGGCCTGGTCGTGTCTTGTCGAGCACGCGCCCGACGGGCTCGCCGTCATCGACGAGGACGGCCGGTTCGTCCAGGTCAACGAGGCCGGGGCTGCTCTGTGCGAGTCCCCGGCCGGGGAACTGATCGGGACGCGGGCGCCGTTCGAGCTCGTACACGGATTCTCGGCAGACCGGCTCGGCCTCTTCGACGACGGCCCGGACGAACAGGTCTGCACCTGGGTCGCCCCGAGCGGCAACCGCCATGAGTTCGCCTACCGGACGCGCTCCGTGCCGGGCCACCGTACGGTCGTGGCGTTCCGCGACGTGAGCGCGGAGCGCCGTCGTCGGCGCCGGGTCGTCGCCATGGCCCGTACGGCGGCGAAGCTGGCGTCGGAGGGTTCCATCACCGACATTCTCGACGCGCTCGCCCGCGAGGTCCTGGGCGCGGACATGCTGGCCGCGGTGCAGATCATGACGCTCGACGAGTCAAGGGAAAGCCTGCAGATCATGGGCACGGCCGGGTTCCCGCCCCGGAATGACTTCTTCGCCCTGATCATGGCGTGCCGTGACCGCGGTGCCACGCTGCACATGATGGATGCCATCGAGCGGGGAAGACCGGTCGTGGTGCCGGACCGGGGCGCCCTCATCCAGACGGACCCGGCCTGGGAGCCCCTGCGGGAACATCTCGGCACTCCGGAGTGGGACTGGTTCGCGAGTGTTCCGCTGCTGATCCGCGGACGGGTCACCGGCGTCATGAACGCCTTCTTCGCCCCTGGTCAGGTCGTTGGACGGCGCACCCTCGAGTTCCTTGAGGCCATGGCTGACCAGGCAGCCGTCGCCGTGGACTACGCGGCTCTGGTCCGCAGCGAACGGGAACTGGCCCGGCGAGAGGAGCGTCGTCGGCTGGCCCGGGATCTGCACGACTCGGTCGTGCAGCAGGTGTTCTCCATCGCGATGCAGGCCAAGTCGATGTCGGTGCTGGGTGCTCAGGCGGACGCTGTTCCGGGCGAGGGCGTGCGGCGGATCGCCGACGAGGTCGGAACGCTCGCCAGAACAGCGCTGACCGACCTCCGCGCGATGGTCCACGAGCTGCGGCCCCCGTTGTTCGCCGAACTCGGCCTGGAGGAGGCCGTACGCGCCTTCGTGGACAGCACGGCGAACCGCACGGGGCTGCGCTTCGACCTCGACTTCGGCTTGGGCCTGGCACATGTCGCCGCGGAGACGTCCGAGGACGTCTACCGGATCGTGACCGAGGCCGTCCACAACGTGGTCAAGCACGCGGAAGCCGACTCGGTGACGCTCCGGACGGAAATCCGCGACCACACGCTGGCCGTGACCGTCACGGACGACGGCAGAGGCATCCCCGGCGAACACACGGCGGACACCGCGTCCGGCGGGGGCTACGGACTCACCAGCATGCGGCAGCGGGCGGAGCACTGGGGCGGCACGTTGTGGATCGGCCCTCGCACGGGCGGTGGGACATCGGTCCGTGTGGTGATCCCGCTTCCGCTCACGGTTCCGGCGGCCTCGGGCGGCCGTACGGTCCACGGCTCGGCGGGCCAGGTGAAGGGCTTGCCGTTGGGAAACGCTCTCGACCGATGACACAGGGACGAGGACTCACATGCGAGTGATGATTGTCGACGACCACGCGGTGGTCCGCCGCGGTATCCGAGCCTATTTGGAGGTGCTGGGCGAATTCGAGGTGGCCGCGGAAGCCGCCGACGGGCAGCAGGCACTCGACCGGCTCCGGGAGATGTCCCTGCACGGGCAGTTGCCGGACGTCGTGCTCGTCGACCTGCTGATGCCAAGGATGGACGGTGTGGCGGCGACCGCCCACATCACCCGTGCCCACCCGGACGTCAAGGTCGTGGTGCTCACGAGCTTCGGCGAGATGGAACGCGTGCACGCGGCCCTCTCGGGCGGGGCGTCCGGCTACCTCCTCAAGGACGCCGAGCCGGACGAGGTCGTCGCCGCATTGCGTGTCGCGACGCGTGGCGACGTCTTCCTGCACCCCTCGGTGGCCCGCCGTCTGACCCAGGAGGTCGTGTCGCCGCCCACCGGACTCAGCGCCCTGACCGGTCGCGAACGGGACGTGCTCATCCTGGTCGCGCAGGGGCGCTCCAACCAGGAGATCGCCGACGCCCTGGTGATCAGCGAACGCACGGCCCGTACTCATGTCAGCAACGTGCTCCGCAAACTCCAGCTGACCTCCCGGACCCAGGCAGCCCTCGTCGCGGTGCGCGAGGGGCTTGTGCCGCAGCAGAACACGGCATGAGCGCGTACGTCATTCGTCGCGAAGCGACGCCGACATCAAGCCCGTGCGATCGGGACACGAGGGCGATGGCCTGCGGACGCCCGCGACCTACGGTCGGAGCAGACCGCCCGGCAGTGCGCCGGCGCGCAGCCCGATCCAGGGAGCACCGCATGACAGGCCGAAGCAGGCTGGAGCCGCCGTGGACGTATGTCTTCGACGGCCCCACCAGCCGTCGAGGACACCGGATGAACAAGCTCTTCATGTCCCTGCGAGAGGAGGGTGCCCGCGAGGAGTTCCTGGGTGACGAGGCCGCCTACTGTGTGCGGTTCGGCCTTTCGGACGAGCAGGCCCGAGCGGTCCTGGTACGGGACTGGCAGGCGATGATCGACCTCGGGGGCAGCATCTTCTACGTCTACAAGCTCGCCATGATGGACGGGCTGTCCATGCAGTATCTCGGCGGTGTCTTCACCGGCATGTCCGAGGCCGAGTTCAAGGCGGCGATGATGGCGGGAGGACGGACCGATGTCTGAGGTCATCTGGGGACTGGCCACCTCTCACGTCCCCTCCATCGGGGCCGCGATGGACCGCGGCAGGACGGCGGACCCCGGGTGGGCACCCCTCTTCGAGGGTTATCAGCCGGCCCGTGAGTGGCTGGCGCGGCGCACCCCGGACGTGGCGATCCTGATCTACAACGACCACGCCAACGGCGTCGACCTCGACATCGTGCCCACCTTCGCCCTCGGCACCGCCGAGCGGTACAGGGTCGCGGACGAGGGCTTCGGGCGTCGCCCGGTGCCTGATGTGGTCGGGGCTCCCGAGCTCTCCTTCCACCTTGTGCAGCAGCTGATGGACGAGGGGTTCGACCTCACCGTTTTCCAGGAACTGGACGTCGACCACGGTTTCACCGTGCCGCTGTCGGTGTGGACCCCGAACCCCGGTGACACCTGGCCCTGTCCGGTCATCCCCCTGCTGGTCAACGTCATCCGGTACCCGCAGCCGACCGCCGCACGATGCTACGCGCTGGGCCAGGCCCTCGGGCGGGCGATCGCGTCCTTCCAGGGGGCCGGTACGGTCGGCATCCTCGGGACCGGTGGCATGTCCCACCAGCTGGCCGGCGCCCGGGCCGGGTTCGTCAACCCGGACTTCGACCACATGTTCCTCGACGCCATCGCGAACGACCCGGAGAAGCTCGCCGCGCTCAGCCGCGAGGACTACATCCGTGAGGCCGGCTCCGAGGGCATCGAGCTGATCATGTGGCTCATCATGCGCGGTGCCCTGAACGAGCGGGTCCGCACAGTGCATACGGCCTACCACGTGCCCGCGTCCAACACCGCCGCCGGTCTCGCCCTCTTCGACAACCGCCCGGACAACACGGACTGACGAGGCACGAGGCTTCAGTGCTGCTGCCAGTCGCGGTCGACCCTCAGCCTCACCAGGCGCAGTTCGTCGCCCTCGGTGACGAACACGGCGTGGTACCGGCCGAGGGCGGTCATGACGGGTGGGTCCGTCTCGAGCGACCACCGCTGGTACGCCGCCCGCCCCACGACACCGGGGCCGTGGGCGGCGACCTCGACCTCGACCTCGTGCAGCAGGTGCCGGGTGCGGCCGCCCGCGGTGAACGCGGCACGGTAGACCTCGGTCAGCTCCTCGACGCCGCGGTACTCCGGCCCGCCGAAGCTCACCGAGGCTTGCCGCAGCTCGGCGAGCACTCCGCTCATGTCGTGGTCGTCGACGGCGCGCAGATAGCGGACGAGGGAGTTGACCACGTTGTGCCGGGCGCGGACCGGACGCAGGTCCGCGGCCCGGTGCTCGGAGCTCATCGAGCCGCGGAGGTGGGCGCGTGCAGAGCGGCACCGAGGTGATGGAGCAACGTGGTGAGGTCCTCTGCGTCGGCGGCGGTGCCGTAGACGTAGAAGTCGGGCCGGATCAGCACGGCGACCGCGCCGAGCTGCGCCAGCCATTCCGCGTAGCTGCCGGTGGTGTCCACGACCCGGCCCGTACCGGGCTCGGTGTCCAGGGCGACGACCTTCCAGCCGAGGCCGGCCAGCAGCGCGGTGTCCTGCGGGCGCAGCCGCTCGCGCAGGCCCGGGTCGGCCAGCAGCAGCACGCCGCCGGGGCCGACGACGTCGTCGAACAGCCCGCGCCGGGCCCCGTCGTCCACCTCGGCCTGGACGGACAGCAGACCGCCGCCGGCGTCATCCCGCCGCAGTCCGGCTCCCAGGCGCGGCAGCGGCCGCGGCGGCTGCTCGACGCCGGCGGCGAGATCGGCCCGCATCGCGGTGTCCCGCTCCGCCGCGGCGTCCGGGTCGGCCAGGCAGATGACCTCGCCCAGCTCCATCGAGGCCTGGATGAAGTGCCGGACGTGCTCGGCGCGTTCGGGCCCGTAGCTGTCGAGGATGTCGTCACCGGCGCGGCCGTCGAGGACCAGTTCCAGCTTCCAGGCGAGGTTGACCGCGTCGCGCAGGCCGCTGCACATGCCCTGGCCGGCGAACGGCGGCATGAGGTGCGCGGCGTCACCGGCGAGCAGCAGCCGCCCTTCGCGCCAGGTGTCGCACCAGCGGGCCTGGAAGGTGTAGACGGTGTGCCGTTCGAGCTTGGCGCTCTGCGGGGTGATGCCCCACGGTTCGAGCAGCCGCCACGCCGTCTCCTCGTTGCCCAGCTCGTCGGCCGTCTCGTCCGGCAGCCGCATGAACTCGAACCGCCGTCGGCCGGGGCCGCCGGGCACCAGGGTGGTGGGCCGCCGCGGGTCGCACAGTTGCCAGGCGGCCGGGGAGAAGTCGAAGCCCTCCAGCGGGGCGTGCATCAGCAGGTCGACGACGAGCCAGTCGTGGAAGTAGCCCAGGTCGGTCGCGGTCGACCCGATCCACGACCGGACGAGACTGTTCGCCCCGTCGGCGCCGATGACGTATCGGGCGGTGACCGTGCGCCGTTCGCCGGTCGCCGACCGCGCCTCCACGGTGACGGCTTCCGCGTTCTCGGTGTGGGTCACGGCCTCCCAACCAGGCAACACCGTGACGGATTCGAGGAGTTCGACCCGTGCGTCGAGGAGTGCCTCCAGAGCGGGTTGGTAGAAGAAGTGGCTGACGTGCCAGCCCGACGGTCCGAGGCCGCGCCAGTCCATCCGCAGCAGCGGCCGACGGTCGGCGGACCGCCACTCGTAGAACTCCTTGTAGGGGCTGACGACATCGGTCACCGAGTCCGGCGGGACCCCGACGGACTGGAAGATACGGCCGACCTCGTCGTCGAAGTGCACCGCCCGGGGCAACGGGTAGGCACGCGGCCGGCGTTCGATCACCACGACGCGCTTCCCGCGCCGGCCCAGCAGCAGCGCCAGGAGCCGGCCCACGGGGCCGTATCCGATCACCACCACGTCGGCGTGCAACTGCTCGGCCACCGCTTCGTCCGTCCCTGTCATAGCGCCTTCCTCGGGTTCGTGACTCGCACCATGAGAGCGACAGTAGGAATGAGTGCCCCGGGCATCGAGACACATCGCGCACGGCCGCGGCCGGTTCGCGCATCGCCGTCGCCCGGCTTACCGGTTCATGAGGCATCCCTTACGTCCGCCCCGTGGACCACAGGGGGCCCGAAGCGTAGAAATCAGCCAGGCAAACCGTGTGACGACGAAGAGGTGCCGTATGCACGCTGACACGCAGGCCCGGCCGTCCTCGTCCGGTCTCCCCGACCTGCCGTACGAGGCATTCCTCGACGCGCCCAACGAGGTCACGGCCTCCGACTTCGGCCTGTTCCGGGACACCCTCAACCGGCACTTCTACCCGGCGCGGATCGACGCGCTGGGGCGTCGGCCGGCCTCGTGGCAGCCGCGGATCAGCGCCGTGCACCTCGCGCTGACGACCATCGGCTACGTCCGGCCGGGGACCACGGCCAGCGTCGACCCCGGGGAGCTGCCCGCCTACCACGTGAACGTCGTCCTCACCGGCCAGGTCCTCTCCCGGTGCGGCGAAGAGGAGGCGCTCGCCTCGCCGCGGACGGCGACCGTCTTCAGCCCCGGCCGGCACACCACGTTGCCCCGGTGGGAGGCCGACGCCACCCAGCTGTCGATCAAGATCACCCGGAACCGGGTGGAGGAGGAGCTGGCCGCCCTGCTGGGCCGACCGGTCGTCAAGCCCATCGACTTCCACCTGGCGTTTCCCGTCGACGGCGGCCCGGGCCGGCGGTGGATGTCGATCCTGTCCGCCCTGCTGCACTCGGTGAACGTCCCCGGCGATCCGCTGCCCGGACACCACCAGGAACTCCTAGAACGGAGCCTGGTCACCGGCCTGTTGCTGTCCCAGCGGCACTCCTACACCGAACAGCTGCTCACCGGTCCGCACCCTCCCATGCCCCGCGGGACGCTGGACCGGGTCGTCGAGGAGATCGAGCGCGCGCCCGACCGCCCCTACACCGTCGCGGACCTGGCCCGGCGGTCCGGCATGAGCGCACGCAGCCTCCAGTACGCCTTCCAGGAGCGCTACCAGATCAGCCCGATGCAGTTCGTACGTCAGGTGCGGCTCGATCGCGCTCATGACGACCTCGCACAGGGCGCCGGTTCCGTCGCCGACATCGCCGCGCACTGGGGGTTCACCAACCCCAGCCGCTTCGCGCGCGCCTACCGTGACCGTTTCGGGGAGTTCCCCGCCACCACCCTCGGCACCGCCCGCGGCCGAGTGCGTCGCTGAGAGGTCCGCCGCCGACGCGCGCCACGGCGTTGCGCGGATCGGCCGCGCCGCTTGCGCGAAGCGGCTGCCCTCGACCCCTCCTTCCCGTGCACGGTGATGGCCGCAGTTGTCCGCATCACACATGGAGGGGCTTCCGTGAGCGCCGCACCACCATCCGCGGGCCCGCTGAGCGGGCTCGTCGTGGCCGACTTCTCCCGCGTGCTGGCAGGCCCGTACGCCACCATGCTGCTGGCCGACCTGGGCGCTGAGGTGATCAAGGTCGAGGGGCCCGGAGGGGACGACACCCGCAGCTGGGTCCCCCCGGTCCGCGGCGACGTCGCCACCTACTACCTGGCCATCAACCGCAACAAGCGGTCGATCACGCTGGACCTGAAGGACCCCGGCGACCTCGCGCTCGCGCACGAACTGTCGGCGCGGGCCGACGTGCTCATCCAGAACTTCAAACCGGGCGGTCTGACCCGCTACGGCCTGGACCACGACACCGTCCGCGCCCGCAACGAGACGGTCATCTACTGCTCGATCAGCGGTTTCGGTACCGGCGCCGGGGCGAAACTGCCCGGCTACGACCTGCTCGTACAGGGCATGTCCGGGCTGATGAGCCTCACCGGCGACCCGGACGGGCCGCCGTTCCGCGCCGGCATCTCCGTCTTCGACGTGATGACGGGCCTGCACTCGGCCATCGGGATCCTCGCCGCGCTGCACCACCGGGACCGCACGGGCGAGGGACAGCACGTGGAGACCAATCTGCTGTCCTCCGCGCTCTCCGCGCTGGTCAACCAGACCTCCGCCTACGTCGCCGGGGATGTCGTCCCGACCCGGATGGGCAACGCGCACCTGAGTCTGTTCCCCTACGAGCCACTGCGCACCGGCGACGGCGAACTCATCGTCGTGGCCGGCAACGACGGCCAGTTCCGCAAGCTCGCGGCGGCGATCGGCCGCCCGCACCTCGCCGCCGACCCGCGCTTCGACACCGTGGGCAAGCGCAACGACCACCGCGAGGAGCTACGGCCCCTGCTGCTGGAGGCGCTGGCCACGAAGAGCGCCCAGGAATGGTTCGGTGTCCTCACCGACGCGGGACTGCCCTGCGGGCCGATCAACACCATCGCGGGAGGCGTCCGGCTCGCCGAGGATCTCGGCCTGGAACCGGTCGTGGAGGCAGGGGACGGCGACGACTCCGTCCCTACGGTCCGCAACCCCGTCCGGCTGTCCCGGACACCGGCGACCTACCGGCTCCCGCCACCCGCGCTCGACGAACACGGCACCGAGGTCCGCGCCTGGCTCACCGCCCCACGGGAGGACGACCGTGACCGATGAGACCGACGACCGGGAACGTGTCGACCGCCCGGTCTATCCCACCGCGCTCGGTGCGTCGACCCCTACGGCGATCACCCTGCTCGGCACTGATCTGGCCCAGGACGTGATGGGGAAGGTCGGCTTCGGTGAGCTGGCGTTCTGGCTGGCCGCCCAGCGGCGGCCCACACCGGGGGAGACCCGGGTGTTCGAGGCTGTGCTCGCGGCGCTGGCCGACCACGGCTTCACCCCGACGGCGATCGTCACCCGGCTGACCTACCTGTCCGCTCCGGACTCCGTGCAGGGCGCCCTCGCCGCCGGGCTGCTCGGCGGCGGCTCCCGCTTCCTCGGGGTCACCGAGGACTGCGGCCGGTTCCTGCACGACGTCCTCACCGGAGCGGACGGCCCGTTGCCCACCGACGACGCGGGCTGGGACGCCCTCGCCCTGGAGACCGTACGGGCGCAGCGCGCGGCCCGCCGGTTCGTTCCCGGCCTGGGGCACCACGTGCACAAGGACGGCGACCCCCGCGCCCCACGGCTGCTGCGGATCGCTGCCGAGGAGAACCAACTCGGCCCGCACCTGTCCCTGTTCGCGGCGATCGGCCGGGTCCACCCGCAGGTGCTGGGCAGAAAGCTGCCGCTCAACGGCGCCGGAGTCTGCGGCGCGGCCCTGGCCGACCTCGGACTGCCCCTGGAACTGCTGCGCGGCTTCGCGCTGCTGGCCCGCACCGCCGGCCTGATCGGGCAACTGGCCGAGGAACTGCGCCACCCGGTGGCGAACGAGATCTTCCTGGCGGTGGACCTCAACAACCGGTCCGTCGCTCCGGACCCCTACCTGCCCGACCCCCTTGCCCCCCACGACACCGACGGAGGCCGTCATGGCTGAACTGGCCGCGGTCATCGCGTCCACCCACCACCCCTTCTACTACCGCACCAGCACCGCCACCGGCGAGGACCGCCCGCCGTTCGCCGACGAGTGGGTGGCCAAGATCGAGCGCTTCCGGCAGACCCTGACCGCCGCCGAGCCCGACGTCCTGGTGATGATCGGCAGCGACCACTTCCACCAGCTGTGGCTGGACAACATGCCGCAGTTCCTGATCGGCAAGGCGCCGGTGTTCGACGCCAACTGGTACAACGAGGAACGCGAGTTCGGCCTGCCCCGGATGCTCCTCAAGGGCGAGGAGGACCTCGCCGCGCATCTGCTGCGCGACGGTCTGGACCGCGACTTCGACCTGGCCTTCTCCAACGAGCTGCGCATCGACCACAGCATCACCTGCCCGATCATCACGCTGCGCCCCGAGGCCGACCTGCCCATCGTGCCGGTCTACACCAACATCTTCGCCCCGCCGCTGCCGCAGCCGAAGCGGTTCGTCCAACTCGGCCGGGCGATCCGGGAGATGGTCGAGTCCTGGGACAGCGACAAACGGGTCGCCGTCATCGGCACCGGTCATCTCTCGCTGGAGCTGGGCGGCCCGCGTCAGTTCGGTGAGCACGGTCCCGACCCGGAGTTCGACCGCAAGGCGGTGGAGTGGATCGCCTCCGGAGACATCGAGGGCTGTCTGTCCGAGGTGACCCTCGACAGCCTGCACGCCCCCGGCAACGCCACCCACGGGTTCATGGACTTCCTGCTGATGATGGGGGTGGCCGGCGAGGGCAGGAAGGCCGACCACGTCGACACCCTCGACCTGTTCCACACCATGGAGGCGTACTTCACCTGGTATCCCGGCGGCACGCCGCGCGCGGCGGAGGTGACCCGGTGAGCAAGTACCTGCTGAACAAGTTCCTCTACACCGTCGACCGCGACCCCGAACTGGTCGAGCGTTACCGCACCGCTCCTGCCAACACCGTCGACTGGTGGGAGGACGAGATGGCCGGAAAGCTGCTCAACTGCATCGACGCCGAGCGGACCACCTGGCTGTCCTTCACCGAGGACGAGCGCGACGCGCTGCGCCGGCACGACCACGTCGCCCTGTTCGAGATGGGCGCCCACCCCTTCCTCACCCTCACCCTCTTCATCGCCCTGTTCGAGCGCGACCACGGGCCGCTGGAGTACCAGAGGGCGTACGCCGAGCGCATGAAGCACATCCGGATGCCGTACCCCGACATCACCACATGAGCAGACAGAACGGTCCTCGCCGCTGAGGACATTCCCTGAAGGGAAACCGCCCGTGAAAGCAAACCCCGGCACACTGCGCGCCCCCGCCACCCCGTCGTTCCTCCTGCTCACCGCAGTGATCGCCATGTTCGAGGGCTACGACCTGTCCGTGTACGGCACCACGGTGCCGTCTCTGCTGGCCACGCCGTCCTGGAGTCTCTCCGCGGGGGAGGCTGGTGACATCGGGTCGTTGACGGCGTTGGGCATGCTCATCGGTGCCGGCGTCGCCGGGGCGACGGGCCGTCGCATCGGTCCCCGCCGCGTCATGTTGAGCGGCCTGACGTTCTTCTCCCTGTGCATGCTCGCCGCCGGCCTGGCAGGCGGCCCCAGCACTTTCGCCACGTCCCGCTTCCTGGCCGGCGTGGGTCTGGGCGTCGTGCTTCCCATGCTGACGGCCGTCGTCGCCGAGATGTCCCCCGCCGGGCGCCGCGCCCGGAACATCGGTGTCGTCATGGCGGCTCAGTGTTCGGGCGCTCTCGGCGCCCCGCTGCTCGGAGCCTGGCTGCTGCCCGACGTCTCGTTCCGCGTCCTGTACTTCGTGGGCGCGACGGCGCTCATCACCGTCGTTCCCTGGGCCCTGCTGCGGCTGCCGGACAGCCCGCTCCACCTGCTGCGCACCGGACGTCCCGAAGAGGCCACCCGCGTCGCCGCGCGGTTCGGTCTCCCCGAGCCGCAGCTGCCGGACGAGGCACCGAGGGACCGTCTGCTGGGGCTCGCCCCGCTGCTCTCGCGCGGGCTGGCACTCACGACCGTGTTGTTCTGGCTGATGACGTTCTGTGGACTTCTGCTGAGCTTCGGCTTCAGTACCTGGTTGCCCACCATCATGCAGCGAGGCGGGTTCTCCACCGGCAGCGCGCTCACACTGACCAGTCTGTCCTGGATCGGTGCGGGCATCGGCCTGGTCCCTGGCGGTCTGCTGGCCGACCGTCTCGGTCCCCGCCGGGTGGTGGCCGGTGTCTTCCTGGCCGGCGGCGTCGGCCTGCTGGTGATCAGCCGGGGCCCGGCCGACTGGCTGCTGTATGTGTCCCTGCTGGTGAGCGGACTCGGACTGCTCGGTGTGCAGGCCATAGTCAACGCCTTCCTCGTAGACCGGATGCCCCCTGAGCTGCGTACCTCTGCGGTGGGCTGGGCCCTGTCCGTCGGCCGACTCGGCGCCATCACGGGCCCCTCCCTCGGCGGCCGGATCCTGGACTCCGGACTTGACCTGAAATGGAACTTCTACATCTACGCCGGCGTCGGGGCCCTGGGCGCGCTGGCCGCAGCCTGTGTCCCGCGCCGCCGCGCCTCCCACCCGGAGACCCGGCCGCAGGCACCTCCCGCGGTCGTCCTCCACCCCGACTCGGCCACCTGACCGCTGCCGGCCCTGAGCTCGGCGGCGTCCGGGCCGTCGGCACCGCGAACGGCCCGGACGTCCGGTCCTCCTACGAAGGGCAACGAGAACCACCATGCGAAAGATCGCTCTCGAAGAACACTTCACCACCGCCGCCATGGAGCACTACAGCCTGCCCGGCGCCGCCTTGTTCGCACCGGACTACTGGAAGACCTCATTGCGACGGCTGCTCGACATCTCCGAGGTCCGGCTGGCCCAGATGGACCAGTACGGAATCGACGTCGAAGTTCTCTCGCTCGTCTCGCCCGGCATCCAGGCGGAGCGGGACACCGCCACGGCGGTGCGGAACGCGGCCCTCAGCAACGACTCCCTCGCCGAGATCGTGGCGAAGAGCCCCGGACGATTCGCGGGCTTCGCCGCACTGGCTCTGCAGGCCCCGGACGCCGCCGTCGCCGAACTGGACCGCGCAGTCACGCAGCTCGGCCTGCGTGGCGCGCTCATCAACGGCCACACGAACGGCGAATACCTGGACGCGGAGAAGTTCCTGCCCCTTTGGGAACGGGCCGAAGCCCTCGGCGTCCCCCTCTATCTGCACCCGGCCAACTCCTTCGACACCTGGCACAACCTGCGCGGTCACGAGGAGCTGATCGGCCCGATCTGGAGCTGGGGTGTGGAGACCGCCACGCATGCCCTGCGTATCGTCTTCTCCGGTGTCTTCGACCGCTTCCCGGGCTCCACCCTGATCCTCGGGCACATGGGCGAGAGCCTTCCGGGCATGCTCTGGCGCCTGGACACCCGCTGGGAGTTCGCGAACCGTCGCGGGGTCAAGCTCGACAAGGAGCGGCCCTCGGACTACATCCGCGAGAACGTCATGATCACCACGAGTGGGGTGTGCGCGCAGGCACCGCTGCTGGGCAGCATGCTCGCCCTGGGTGCCGACCGCATCATGTTCTCGACGGACTATCCCATGGAGGGCAACGCCGAAGCCGTCGCCTTCATCGAGAACGCCCCGATCAGCGAGATCGACCGGGCGAAGATCTACCACCTCAACGCCGAACGCCTGCTGGGACTCTGACGACTCGTCAAGCGCTCACCGCTCCTGTGGGTGGGTGGCGAGCGCTTCCACGGTGACGTCCATCCACTTCCACATGGGCAGCGAGGTCAGGGCGTCGTGCAGGGCCGCGGGGTCCTCGGCCTCGTACAGGCCGATCGTGGCGTTGCGGCCCGGAACCCGCCAGAGCCGCATGAGCACGCCCGCCTCGCGCAGCTCCATGGCGCGCTCCCGTTCGCCCTGTCTCAGCTGCTCACGGACGCTGTCAGGGGTGTCAGCCGGCAGCCGGTTCTCGGTGCGGACCAGGAATTCCATTGCGGTCTCCTCTCAGTGGACAGGTGGCCGGGAGCGGTCATCGGGCGGCGATCTCCAGCAGCAGGGCGGCCAGCTCGTCCGGGGCGGTCACCATGGCCTCGTGACCGGTGGCCAGCTCGTGCACCGGCCAACCGCGGCCCGCGGCGCGCTTGGCCTGCCCGGTGAAGACCCGCATCCAGTCGACGCACTCGATGAACGCCCCCGGCACCAGGTCGGCCCCGCCGGTCAGCCAGAGCGGTTCGGTGTAGGTGAGCCAGGGGTGGGGGGTCAGCCGGGGGGTGAGCCACTCGATGTCCGCCTTCCGCGTCACCCCGAGTCTGTCCAGCGGCCGTACCGGGACGAGCCAGCCGAACCCGGGCCCGGTGACGGACTCGCGGTAGTGCCCGGCGACCGTCTCGGGGAGCAGGTCGATCGCGGAGTCGCCGTCGCCCCCCACGAACGCGTCGAGATGGACACGCGTGGACAGCCGCTCCGGTACGCGGTCGGCGACCCCGGTGACGACCTGGCCGGCGTAACTGTGCCCCACGAGGACCACATCGCGTGTGTCGTGCGCCTCCAGCAGTGCCACGACGTCCTGGACGTGCGTGGACAGTCCCACTTGGGGATGCAGCAGATGGGCCCGGTCGCTGAGGCCGGTGAGGGTGGGGGTGTACACCTCGTGCCCGGCCGCGCGCAGGGCCGGGGTCACGCGCTGCCAGACCCAGCCGCCGTGCCAGGCACCGTGGAGGAGGACGAATGTGCTCATGCGGGCGCCACCTTCTGCTCATCGGCACCGCGCCTTCTACGACGGTGACGGAACCGACGGTAGGGAGCGGCAGGTGGCTTCGGTAACACGCGAATGACCCGATCCGGGCGGAGGCTCGTCGCGCCCGGTCTACGTCATCCGTCGCGGGCGGCCTTGATCAAGCGGGCGCCGGCACGGAATCGAGCCCCTCGGCCGCGGCCTCGTCATGGTCGACGCGCGCCTGGCGGATGTCGTCGCGATGGGCCACGGCCCATTCGTGGAGCGCGGTGATCGGGGCGAGCAACGTACGGCCCAGTTCGGTGAGTTCGTAGTCGACGCGTGGTGGAACCGTGGCGTAGGCCTTGCGGCTGACCAGGCCGTCGCGCACCAGTTGGCGCAGGGTCAGCGTCAGCATCCGCTGGCTGATGCCGTCTATCTCACGGTGCAGTTCGTTGAACCGATGGGTGCGCTTGCCGAGCCGCACGACCACCAGGGTGCTCCACTTGTCGCCGACCCGGTCGAGTACCTCGCGGATCGGGCAGTCCTTGTCGAGGGGGTCGGGTACGGGCACAGCGCTGTTCGTGACTGACATGAAAGTGCCTCCTTACGTCCTTCTCGATAGTCACCCATCATTGGGTTACGCACAAGAGGTAACTACGCGGCCCCTGCTCAGCCCGGCTCTCGCCGATGCGCCGCCCCAGGGAGCTCTCTTCACGAAAGTGAGTCACAGCCATGCTTATTTCCCCGAGTCGTACCCGAAGAGCAGGACGGGTCCTGGTTGCCATGGTCACGGCCGGTGTGCTGTCGGGCGGGGTTGTGGCCGCCGCGGAGGCATCGCCCCGACCGGTCCGCGTCGCCTCGGCGCATGCCGGAGACCGGGAGGCCGCGGCGAACAGGGCCATAGTGGTCCATTTCTTCGACCAGCTGTTCAACCACGGCAACCTCGCCGTGATCGACAAGTTCGTCAGGCCGGACTACATCCAGCACCACCCGAACTCCCCGGACGGCACCGGAGCGTTGCGCCAGTACGTCACGGGCCTGCGCGCCGCCCACCCGAAGCTGCACGTCACCGTCGAGCGGGCCATCGCCGAAGGCGACCTGGTCCTGCTGCACTCCCACAGCGTGTCGGATCCCGGTGACAAGGGCCAGGCGGTCGTCGACATCTTCCGGGTCCAGGACGGGAAGATCGCCGAACACTGGGACGTGATCCAGGACGTGCCGGACAGCACCGTCAGCGGCAACGACATGTTCTCCACGCTGAGCGCCCCGCGCCGACAGTGGCCGGACCCGCGGGTGTCCACCGCCAAGAGCAAGCGGATCGCGACGACCATGTTCAACGAGGTGACCGTCGGCCGGGACGTCACCGCCTTCGACCGGTACGCCGTAGACCCCTTCTACCAGCACAATCCGCAGTCGCCCAACGGCGTCGCGGCCGCCAAGGGCTTCTTCGCCTCCGTCCTGGAGAACCCCGGCTTCAGCGTCAGCGTCGAGCAGGTCATCGCCCAGGGCGACTACGTCGCCGTCCACGCCCTCTACAAGTTCGCCCCCGACGACCCCGGTACCCCCGTCCTCGACCTGTACCGGGTCCGCGGCGGCAAGGTCGTCGAGCACTGGGACGTCATCCAGTCCGTCCCGGCGACCTAGGGGGCCCATGACAACACCGTGTTCTGACCGCGGTTTCTCCGCCACACCCGACGCACAGGAGAGAAGGACGACATGACGGAACGCCTCAGCTACGACATCGCACGCCAAGCCGCCGAGGCCACTCTGGAGATCGCACGCGCCGAGGGCCTGAAGGTGTGCGTCACCGTGGTCGACAGCAGCGGTGCCGTCAAGGTGCTGCTGAAGGACGACGGCGCCGCACCGATCGGCGTCGAGACGTCGCGACGCAAGGCGTACACGGCGGCGGTCATGCATCTGCCGACCGCCGAGTTCGCGGAGTTCGGCAAGGACTCCCACCTGATCGACAGTCAGCTGCTGGCCATCCCCGGCGGACATCCGATCGTTACGGACACCGATGAGGTCATCGGAGGCATCGGCGTCGGCGGTGCGTTGGCTGCCACCGACGACCGCCTCGCGGCAGACGGGCTGAAGAGCATCGCGGCCCTGCTGGCCTGAGCGGAACCAATCACACATTCAACGGGACGAGCACAGAAGGAGCCGACAATGATCGATGACACCCTCGTGGTCGAAGGTGTGGCCCACGACTACAACTTCCTGCCCGAGAACTGCGTCGACGAGGACAACGTGGGCCGCATGGTCGGCGAGCACATGCACCACCTCCACGGACAGTGGAGCGGGCCCGACTACACGATCGAGAAGTCGATGTGGATGGAGCACGGAGCCGGTCCCGAGGTCCTGGGCCGGGCCGTCCTCGCGGAGAGCCAGTCCGACATCATCGCCTACCACGAAACGCCGATCTACCACTTCTTCCATGACGGCGGATCCCCGCTGGCCACCGGCCTCGCCATGCGCGAACGCTGGCCGAACCGGGTGTTCCTCTACGGCGCGGTGTCCCCGCTGCGCCCCGGCGCGGTGCGACGCGTCGACGAACTCGTCGACGAGTACCAGGTGAACGCGCTCAAGTTCTACCCGTACGACCTGATCGACGGGCGGATCACCGGACTGGACATGAGTGATCCGAAGACGTCCTTCCCGGTGTACGAGCGCGCGCTGGAGCGCGGCGTCAAGGTCATCGGAATCCACAAGGCACTCCCGGTAGGACCCGGACCGGCGGGCTCCCTGCGGATCGACGACGTCGAGGGTGCCGCGCTGGAGTTCCCGGACCTGACCTTCGAGATCGTCCACGGCGGGCTGGCGTTCGTCGAGGAGACCGCGCTGCTGATGGACACCACCACGAACGTCGTGGTCAACCTGGAGGTGACCGCCTCCCTGGCACGTACCGCCCCGCGCCGGTTCGCCAAGGCGATGGGGGCGTTCCTCGCGGCGCGCAACGGTGCCCAGCGCATCATCTGGGGCACCGGCTGCCTCGCGGCCCATCCCCGCCCGTTGATCGAGGCGTTCTGGAACTTCGAGACTCCCCAGGACCTGGTCGAGGAAGAAGGCCTGGAGCCGCTCACCCTCGAAGCGAAGAAGGACATCCTCGGCCGCAACTTCCTGCGCATGCACGACATCGACGAGAAAGAGCTGCGAGCCCGGATCGCCGGCGACGAGTTCGACACCGACGAACTGGCGCCCGCCTGGGGCGGCAACGTGGAGCCGGTGCGGACAGAGGCGGCGTGATGAACGACGTCATCCAGACCTCGGACCGTGAGGCGCTCACCGAGGCGCGGGTCCGGGAGGTACTCAACGAGATCGTCGACCCATGCAGCACCGTCGCGGGCGTCCCGGCCGGCATGGACGACATGGGCATGATCAGTGAGGTCCAGTTCCGGGACGACGGCGCGGACGGTCGGCGGATCGGCGTGAAGATCACGCTCACCGACCCCACCTGCATGCTGCTGGCCACCTTCGTCAACGAGACGCGCATACGCCTCTCCGCCCTGCCCGGTGTCGTGGGCGTCGACGTCACCCTGGACCACGAGACGGAGTGGAGCGAGGACAGGCTCGCTCCGCACTACCGGCTGCGCCTCGACGAGCACCGGGCCGAGAAGCGCAGAAGGCTTCTGCCTTTGACGCCGCTGAACTCGGGGCGCAACGGCAAGGAGCGCTGATGAACGACCCGTCCGCGGCCTCGGCCGCATTCCGGGACCTGGCCGCGGTACGGGCACACAACGCCACGGTCACCCAGCGCTTCATGGAAGGTCTGAGCAAGGAGCCCAAGCCGGCCGCCACTCTTCCCCCGCCGGACGTCCGGGTGCTGCGTGACATGGTGTTCGGCCGCGCGGACAGCGCCGAGGGCGAGGTCGAACTGCGGATGAACCTCTACCTGCCCACACCGTCCCTCCTGCCGGCGCCGGTGATCGTGTGGCTGCCCGGCGGTGGCTGGCGTATGCAGCGCCGGGGAGTGGGGCCGAACCTGATCCGCCTGTTCGCGCGGCGCGGCTACGCGATGGCCGACATCGACTACCGCCCCAGCACCGGCGCGATCTGGCCCGCCCAGCTCGACGACGTCACCGCGGCGCTGCGCCATCTGCGTCGTATCGCGTCGGAGTACGGCCTGGACGCGGACGCGATCGGCCTGTGGGGGAGTTCGTCAGGAGCCCACCTGGCGCTGCTCGCGGGCTTCGCCGGAGCACGCCCGGACCGCGACGACGCGCCCGCGGTCCGGGCGGTGGCCGCGGGCTACCCGTCCACCGATCTGCTGCGCGTGTCCGAGGACGCCCTTCCCGGCGGCATCCTCGGCGACCAGGACCCGGACGACCCGTCCTGGGGCCTGCTGGGCGGCCGGCCCGCCGACCTGCCCGACCTCGCCCGCGACGCCAGCCCTGTCCACCAGGTCGGCCCCGGTGCCCCGCCGGTCCTGCTGCTCCACGGCGACGCCGACCTGGTGATCGGCCCGGCACAGGCCCGCAGACTGTTCGACGCCTTGGTGACCGCCGGCGCCGAGGCGCATCTCCTCCTGGTCCACGGCGTCGACCACGGCTTCCTCAACACGGCGGCCTGGGAGAACCCGGAAGCACCCTACCGGGCCACCCTGCACTCGTCGCGGGACGCGATGGGCACCGGCGAGCGCGAGGTCGTCCTCACCCCGGGCCTGGTCGAGCGGTTCTTCGACCGCCACCTGCGCGGGGACCCCTGGAACGGCTGAGACCAGCCCAGCCCACCGCACACAGGGCAGGACCGGTTCGGCGATCGATCAGCTCGGGCGCGCACCTGTCCAGTAGATCCGTCCAGCAAGGAGATCAGAACAATGACGCAACACACTGCGCTCGCCGGCCCACGTTCGACTCTCGTGATCACCGCGCATGCCGGGGACTTCGTGTGGCGGGCGGGCGGCGCCATCGCCCTGGCCGCTTCCCGGGGCGAGAAGGTCACCATCGCCTGTCTGACCTTCGGTGAGCGCGGGGAGTCCGCCAAGGCCTGGCGGGAGGGCAGGAAACTCGACGAGATCAAGGCGATACGCCGGGACGAGGCCGAGCGCGCCGCCGCCACCCTCGGCTCCGAGGTCCGCTTCTTCGACGCCGGCGACTACCCGCTGGTCGCCACCGCCGAGCTGACCGACAAGCTCGTCGGGGTCTACCGGGCCACCCAGCCCGACGTGGTCCTCACCCACCCCGTCGAGGACCCCTACAACGGCGACCACCCGGCCGCCAACCGGATGGCGCTGGAGGCCCGCGTCCTGGCGCAGGCCATCGGCTATCCGGGCGAGGGCGAGATCATCGGCGCCCCGCCGGTCTTCTACTTCGAGCCGCACCAGCCCGAGATGAGCGGCTTCAGGCCCGAGGTCCTCCTCGACATCACCGAGGTCTGGGAGACCAAGCGCAAGGCGATGGAGTGCCTCGGCGCCCAGCAGCACCTGTGGGACTACTACACCGACCTCGCCGTCCGCCGCGGAGTCCAGCTCAAGCGCAACGCGGGGCCGAACCTGGGCCTGGCCCACAAGACCATGGCCGAGGCGTACATGCGTCCCTACCCGCAGATCGCGAAGGAGCTGTCCTGATGGGTGTCATCGTCACCGACCCGCCGAAGGCGGACCTGAAGGATGTCGACGCGCTCGCGCGGTACGGCGTGGCCACCGTCAGCGAGGCCATGGGCCGCACCGGCCTGCTGGGCCCGGACATCCGGCCCGTCCAGCAGGGCGTGCGCGTCGCCGGCACCGCCGTCACCGTGCTCAGCTGGCCCGGGGACAACCTCATGATCCACGCGGCCGTCGAGCAGTGCGGCGAGGGCGACCTCCTGGTCGTCACCACCACCTCCCCGTGCACGGACGGCCTGTTCGGCGAGCTGTTCGCGACCGCGCTTCAGCAGCGCGGGGTGCGCGGAGTCGTCACCAGCACCGGTATCCGGGACACCCAGGAGCTGCGCGAGATGGGCTTCGCCGCCTGGTCCCGGGCGGTCTCCTCGCAGGGCACCGTCAAGGCCACCGGCGGCTCGGTCAACGTGCCGATCGCCGTCGACGGCCAGGTGATCCACCCGGGCGACGTGATCCTCGCCGACGACGACGGTGTCGTGGTCGTACCCCGGGAGCGCGTCCGCGAGACGGTCGAGAAGTCCGAGGCCCGGGAGGCCAAGGAGGCCGCCACCCGCGCCGCGTTCATCGACGGCCAGCTCGGCCTGGACCGCTACGGACTGCGCGAGGTCCTCGAGCGTCTCGGGGTGCGTTACCAGCCATACGACGCGTAGCCGTGGAGAGGGACGGTCGGCACGGCCTGGTCACTGTGTGGCACACCTGTCCGGGCATCGGCAGGAACGGCGAACGCGAGGAGTCGAGCCTGACCGTGAGCCCGTAGTGGTGGCCGATCTCGATGATCTGCGGCTGCGTACGGGTATGCGGGTGATGTGGTCGCTGGTGACCGTCCGCCCGTTGTCGGTGAGCGCGTAGGCCGGGGCTCCGCCGATCCGCCGCATCGAGGCAACTGGCGATCGTCGGCAGGGTCTTGTCGAGCATCGGGATGACCACCCGGAATCCCGACCAGGCCGGCCAGGCGCACCGCAGCCAGGTCCTGTGGCGGACGGCCCAGCCGGGCCGCTGTCCGTCGAGACGCCGTACGCCGGGCGCGCGGCGACAGCGATCTTGTGCGGGCGGTGCCGCTCACCGCCGAGGGGCAGCACTTCCGCGTCGGACAGGACCTCCGGGAACGCGCCAGGGCCCGGGAGGTCCTGTCCGACGCCTTCGCCGGGCAGCAGGAGCCGTTCGGACGGGTGGTGTCAAGCCGTCGACTTGGGGACGCGCACCGTGATCAGGGTGCCCGCGCCGAGCGCGGTGTCGATCACGAGTCCCATCCCCGTGCCATAGATCTGCCGCAGTCGCAGGTCGATGTTGCGGAGTCCGACATGGACCCCCTCCAGCTCGCTGGCGAGGGCATCGCTCAGTCGGCCCGGGTCCATCCCCACCCCGTCGTCCTCGACGGTCACGATCGTCATGGCTCCCTCGTCCCGGGACGCAGCGGAGCGGGGCTGCGGGGCGGTCCGTAGCTGGTTGTGCCCAACGGCCCCGCGTCCCACCAGGCCAGTTTGCTGGCGTGCGTGACCCGGGAGTGCTCCGCAGCCGCGGTGAGCCGGACGCGCTCTGTCGCCACTCGCGGCCCGGTCCTCCAGCGCAATCAGGTAAATCTGGCGGATACGGAGCGTCAGGCCGGTGGCGACGGGCTTGGTCGTTGTCCCGAGCAGAGGTGGAACAGGCGGAGGAGGGCGCTTGCGATCGGCGCCAGGAAGAAGATGCCGAGGGCCAGTTCGAGGAGGCCTACCCCGGCGGTCCAGCCCAGGACCCGCAGGGATCCACACAGCTAGGCGGTACAGGGTGACCAGTGCGCTGACGCAGGTCAGCTGCCGAACTCCCCAGCGACCATCCGATGAGGGACACCAGACAACTCATCGGAGGTGAGGAAGGCGGGCATTCTCATCGGTCGGCGCTGCCGGGCGGAACGACCCATTCGGTGGGTTGGCCGGTGAGGGAGGCGATCATGTCGAAGTCGCCGTCGTAGTGGAGGACCGTCCGCCGGTGCAGTTCCGCTGTGGCGGCGATCAGCAGGTCGGGCAGGGACAGGGCGCGGTGGAAGCCTGCGTTGAGAGCGTGGCGCTGGACTTCCAGGGCGCGGGCGAAGGCTCGGTCGTCGGCGTGGAGGTAGTCGAAGGCGTGGAGCCAGGTGCTGATCCGTGTCGCCTCCGAGCTGTCCCGTGCGGAGTGGATCATCTCGAACTCGGTGGGCTGGCATACGGCGAGGAGGTAGCGCTCGTGCAGAGGTCTGATCACCTCCTTGACGCTCGGCTTCGTCCAGCGGGCGAGGGCGGACTTGTCGATCAGATAGCGGTCCTGCATCAGACGGCCCGGCCTCCGTCCCGGTCGCCGTCGCGCTTGAGGGAGCCGTCCGCGTTGCGGGGCCCGGTGTTCTCGACGATCTCACTGAAGTCGAGCTCGCCGGCCTCCATAGCGTCGAAGCCCTCTTGACGAAGGTGCCTCTTGACGGCGTCTTCCATGGCGAGGCGGACGGCTTTGGCCTTGGTCTTGGTCTCGAAGATGCGCATGGCCTCGGTGACCATGTCTTCATCGAGGTCGATGACGGTTCTGGCCATTGTGGTGATCCTCTCAGAAGTGCTTCTTCCAGCGAAACGATACCAGTCATCGGCTATGGTAGATATCGTTTTGATCGTAGGTTCCGTCACGGATGGAGACCGTGGCGTTCACGGTGACGTGCCGCGCGGTCGCCCCTTGTGAGAAATGGACAGTCGTCCTCATGCCGGGCTCCACCCCTATCGGGGGTTTCGCCAGAAGCGATGGGGTGGCGGGAGGTGGTCGACCAAGCGACCCTGCCGGTGGACAGCCGGTGGACAGACGCCTTTGGACGGTGCATCACGGGGTGGCACGGGTCAACCTGTCGTACGTGCTCTGATCAGGAAAAACGTCACCACGCAGCACGACGAGGTACCAGGCAACACGAACGCTCATGGTCTCGTAATGCGTAGGTCTCGGGTTCGAATCCCGAAGGCGGCTCCATGGTGAACCCCAGGTCAGGCCTCTGACCTGGGGTTTCTAGTTTTCGTTGACCTTGGAATCTCGGCGAATCGACACTGTCCGTCTGTGCATCGCAATGCGTAGGTCGCCGTTTCACATGCTGTTGTCGATAGGCTGCCGCAAGGCTGTGACCAGCTGTTTTGCTCGGCTGAACCACGGAGCCCGTCAGATCTCGATGTCTTCGGTGGACAACCGGTGGACAGCTGTGCGTGATGGACAGTCAGGAGTTCTCTCGCCGAGTGCGGGTTCTGGCGCCGGTCGGGCGGTCCGGGTGCTGCGATCAGCGGTCTCGGTCTTGTGTTGTTCTGACAGCCGTAGGCGGAATCGGCGGTCCCGTTGATACACATGGGGGAACGGCCTCGGGGTGGCGCTCAGCGTCGGAGGGCGACGACCTCGCCCTCCGCGTTCATGGCGCGGAGCCGTCGTGCAGACTGGGGCAGGGAGACTTGCGCGAAGGTGAGCTGGACTTCGTCTGGTAGGGCGACTCGGGACAGCCCTCTGGCGGTCGTGGACGCCTTCGCGGGCACGGCGAGCTCATCGCGAAGCGGCTGAACCCTGGTGGCGTGCTTGCGTTCAGCCATGCAGAGCCCATCGGGGGCCACGAGGGCCCACAGGCGATGTACGGCAACCTACTGAAGTCCCTCGACCTGATCCTTGGCCCACCACAGGAACGCGGCAGCGTGCTGCTGGTTGGCGAAGCTCTGGCCGACGAGGTCATTCAGGAGGTCGTTGCTCCAGAGGATGAGCCGGCCGAGGGTCCAGTTCACCGACTCGGCTGCTGGCAGCTCCAGTCCGTAGACCATTCGCGCGATCTCGCGCTTGCCGCCCGCCTCCGTCGTGTACTTGAGGATCGTCAGGAACCGGTCGGGGTACATCACGCAGAGAACCCTCGTGAGAAGGGCCTCCTTGAAACCGGTCATGGCGAACGGCTTGGTGCCGTCCAGCAGATGCTGGAGCCGGTCTTCGAGCGGCACGTCGTCAGGGCCGTACAGGAGGTACTCGATCGTCCTGCGGGTCGCCTCCCCGGCCGTGGCATCGCCCATGTCGTTCCACGCGGAGTTGAAGGTGGCTTGATTGCCGGGGCGGGCTCCGACCTCGGAGTTGGCGAAGTCCTTGAGGACTCTGGGGTCGCACGTCCACAGCCCGTCGGGGGAGAAGATCTGCTGGTACTTCGACCAGTAGGCCGCCACGTCGGGGGCGAAGTCCGGTTTGACGGCGAGGTACTGCTCCTTCAGCCGGGCCACGCGCTCCAGCTGCTCGGGATCGACGTCCTCGGGTTTCGGGAAACGGGCCTTGAGGTCGTCGAAGGAGCGGAGCGGGTTCCTCTGCGGGACGGTGGGCTCCTTGTGCTCCCATTCGTAGCCGCACCGGTGCTTCACGAGACGACGTCCGCCGTCGAGCGTGCGGATCACCTCGATGTCCTCGTCGTCGCTGCACAGTGGACACATAACCAACGCCATGGCTACCCCCGTTCCAACAGTGCTCGTGCCCATCCCGAGCCGATGCACTTGTCCACCCAAGGGCCGCATTTTTGCATTCGGCAAAGGTGGGCGGGATGTGGGGCCATCCAGCGAGACTGAGGTTGGGGACCTCCTGTCCGTCGGATCCGCCTGTCCCCGGCTACGGCTCGTCCTGGTCCTCGGCGCCCCATGGCAGCCTGGGCAGCGCGCCGCCCTTCCCTCGGACACGGATCCGAGCGGGGTGTCTCTCACTACGAGAACAGGAGCGCCGTGCGGGACAAGGCTGGGCGTCCCGGGCAGCAGCTTCGTTGGTGCCCGGGAGGTGGCGCTGTTCCACGCCGACGAACTGGCGGATCAGGTCGTCTACTCGCGCCGCCCAGTCCGCGGGCATGAAGGCGCATTGCTCGAAGACAACATCCGGACCGTCACGCGCGTCGCAGCTCAGCAGAAGGCGGTACTCGCCCTCTCAGACGGTCCACGCACATAGGATGCGCACAATCTTCATACTTTGGTTCCACCAGTTCAGCGAGGTGGCTCGTGCCCGCATCCGCCGTGACGCCCGACGATGTTGTCCGCCACGTCTTCCGTTACCTCGCGGAGGTGGGTGAGAGCCGCACCAAGCCAGTGCGGACACACGACGACGCCAGGCACCAGGTGTGGTTCGCCGACCTGCCCGCGCAGTTCGGCTCCTTCCTCACCGACACCGTCCCCGGCGACACACCGTTGTGGCTGCGGGCAGACCGCCCCGTACGGCACGAACCGCCGGCTCCGCCGCTGCCGCTCGCCCACTGGCTGGACGACCGGGAGATCCGCGACTCGGCAAGGGAAACGCCCCCCGAGCCGCGGGCGGAGACGGACATACCGGTGGACGAGATCTCCGCCGAGGGAAGCGCACGCACCCGGCACATCACCGTGTCCCTGGCCGACTCGCCCCAGCGTGACACCGTGTACGCCCAGTACCGCGCATGGTCCCGTGAATGGGAAGGGTGGGCGCGTCGCGACCGCGTCATGAAGCCCGTCGTACGTGCCTACGACCGCCTCTACCGCCTGTGCGTGGACGCCTCTGAACTCGGCGAGAGCTTCGAACTGGTCGTCGGATTCGGCTACCTCACCTGGTCGGCGCAGGGCGAGCCGATCCGTCGCCATCTCGTCACTTGCCGGGCCGTCATCACCATCGACCCCGACACCGGAGCCATCGCCGTCGGACCCGATTCCGAGCACGGCAGCCCGGTGCTGGAGGAGTCCATGCTCGACCCCGGGCAGAAGGCGCGGGCAGACACTCGTGCCCTTGTACGGCAGGAGCTGGAAGCCGCCGGCGACACCACGGATCCGCAGCTCGCCGACCAACTGCACCGGGCCCTCACCACCTGGATCATCGCGGCCCACGAAGCAGGACGCTACGACCGCGCACCGAATCGGCACCGAGCAGCGGGAGACCCCTCCGTACCGGTCGTCAGCTTCGCGCCGGTGCTGCTGCTCAGAGAGCGCACCCGGCGCAGCATGCTCGAAGCGCTGCGCGCCGTCGCCCTGTCCATCGAGCAAGGCGCCGAGCCCACCGCTCTGCTGCGGGCGATCGCCGGTGCGGGCGGTGACCGCCCGCTGGGGGAACCGGGCAGTGGTGACGCCGCGGGTCCGCCGCCGGAGTTGTACTTCGCGCTGCCCTCCAACGACGAACAGCGCACCATCGCCGAGCGGCTGCGGGACCGGGATCTCGTCGTGGTCCAGGGACCGCCCGGCACCGGCAAGACGCACACCATCGCCAATCTGGTCACCGACCTTCTCGCGCACGGCAACCGCGTACTGATCACCAGCCATACGGCACGTGCCCTGAAGGTTCTGAAAGACAAACTCCCCGTCGGCATCCGCGAGTTGTGCGTGAGCCGTACCGACGACGGAGTCGGGCAACTGGAACTGGAGCAGTCCGTCAAGGCCATCCTCGACCGGCAGGGAGACTTCTCCTCACGGGCATACCGGCGACGCATCCAGGAGCACGAAGAGCGCCTCAGATCCGCCCGGTCCGCGCAGGCGCTCGCCCTGAAGGCGCTGCGTGCGCTGCGGGAGCAGGAGACATACCACCATCCGGCCGAGATCGGCGACTACGAGGGAACCCTGGCCCGGATCGCCCAGCGGCTCGCCGAGGAACACCCGCGGTTCGGCTGGATCGGCGCCGTCCCCGCTGACGCCCCGACGCTGAATGCCGAGGTTCTCACGCGCCTGCGCCGTGCGGCGCTCGCCTTCACCGACCGACACCGTGCTCTCGCCGCATCGGTGAGTGCCGCGCTGCCCGAGCCCGGGCAGTTGCCCACGGTGCCCGCCTTCGCCGAGGCGGTCGAGACGGTCAAGGCGGCAGAGGCCGACCTCGCCGCGCTCCGGCAGGACGGTTCCGTCTCCCGCCTCGACGACGCCGTGTCCGCCCTCACCCCAGCACAGCAGGACCAACTAGCCACCGCGCTCGACCACTTCACTGCCGCAGCCAGGGCAGCCACCTCGATGCCGGCCGCCTGGGCCGCCGAGCTGCGCGACGAAATCCTCGCTGGGCAGGACCTCGGCGCGCGCAGCCGCCACGAGCGCACCACCGCGGCCCTGACCACGATCGAGGAGGCGGAGCGTGCCCTCGGCGCCACCCTGGTCACTGGCCTGGAGGCGTACGACGTGCCGACGGCCCTCGGTCTCGCCGGCACCCTCCGGGACGGGCTCGCGTCCGGTGCGAAGCTGCGCGGAGCCCTGGGTATGAAGACCAAGCTGCGCAAGGCTGTCGGCGACTTCCCCGAGACCGTGCGCGTCGACGGCCGCGCCGTGGAGACAGCGACCGCCGCGTCCGCCGTGCTGCACCGCGTCACGCTGGAGCGGCACCTCCAGGGCATCGAACAGGAGTGGGGCGACGGCCACGACGCATGGCAGGCCACCGCCCGGCGCACCGCCCGCCTGCGCCAGGACATCGCCACCCTCACCACTCTGACCGCTCTCGCCGACCTGCGCCACGCCGTGGTCGGCACAGCCGCAGCCGCACCAGGGCTGGCCGGCGTCGGCTGGAGCGACCCGGAGCGGGCCGCCATCGTGCGAAACCTCCTGAAGGCCAGAGCAGCGCGCAGGAACGCCGACCCTGCCCGCACCCTGATCGACGACGCACTGCGTGTACTGCGCGCCGCGGCACACCGCAGGGGAGCCTCGGCAGCCCTGGAACGAGCCCGCGCCGCGGTCGAGTCCCGAGACCCCGCGGCCTATAGCGCCGCGGTGAACGACGTGGACGATCTGCGGGAGGCACTTGCGCGCAAGAAGGCATGTGACGACTCCTACCGGCTGGCCGCGGCCGAACTCCCAGACCTCGCCGACAGAGTGGAGTCCACACCCGAGGACGAAGAGTGGGACACGCGGCTCGCGGACTTCGAGGCCGCGTGGGCGTGGTCGGTCTGGTACGACCGTATGAAGGAGCTGACGGACCCGGAGGTCGAGGCCCGGCAGATGCGGCTGCTCGCCGAGGCGGACGTCGAGATCCGCATCGGCCTGGAACGGCTGGCGGCCGACAAGGCCTGGTTCAGCTGTCTGTCCCTGCTCACGGACGACCAGGCCGTGGCCCTCACCTCGTACCAGCAGAACGTCCGCAAGCTGGGCAAGGGCACCGGCAAATACGCGGCCACCTACCGCCGACAGGCCCGGGAGAGCTTGCAGGCCAGCCAGGCGGCGGTGCCCGCCTGGATCATGCCGCTGCACCAGGTGACCGAAACCGTGCCGATGGACCGGGCCGGGCGCTTCGACGTCGTGATCGTCGACGAGGCCAGCCAGTCCGGCCCCGAGGCGCTGTTGCTCGCCTGGCTGGGTGCGAAGGTGATCGTCGTCGGCGACGACCAGCAGGTCAGCCCCGCCCAGGTGGGCGTGGACCATGACGAGCAATTCGCGCTCCAGCGACGGCTCCTCGCCCAGTTGCCCGCCGCCCGCCGCAACCTGTTCACACCGACCGCCAGCCTCTTCGACATCGCGTCCGGTCTGGCCGGAGGCCGCGGCAGGCTGATGCTTCAGGAACACTTCCGGTGCATGCCGGAGATCATCGGATTCTCCAACGAGCTCTGCTATGGCGGCCGGCTCCAGCCGTTGCGACAGTACGGTGCCGACCGGCTGCGGCCATTGCGCCCGGTGCATGTACCCGATGGCTACGTCGAAGGGAGCGGGCAGAAGCAGGTCAACCGGTCCGAGGCGGCGCGGTTGGTGGATGAGGTCGCCCGGTGCATCGCCGACCCCGCCTACGCGGGGCGCACCATGGGTGTGATCACCCTGCTCGGCGCGGGGCAGAAGTACCTCATCGAAGACCTGCTGGCCGACCGGATCCCGCTGGACGAAAGACAGCGCCGACGCCTGCGCGTGGGCAACGCCGAGGAGTTCCAGGGCGACGAGCGCGACATCGTCTTCGTCAGTACGGTCGTGTCGCTCACCGGCCCCGATGGGCCGCGCCGCATCGGCTCCTTCAGCAGCTCCCTGAACCGGCAGCACCTCAACGTGGCCGCATCCCGGGCCCGCGACCAGGTGTGGTTGTTTCACAGCTTCACTCTCACGGAACTCGGCGAGACCGATCTGCGGCGTGCCTATCTGGACTGGTTCTCCCGCCCGGCCGAGGAGCAGGACGGCCTCGGCCTCGGCGAGGTCCGGCCGGACGTTCCGCACGAGGCCTTCGACAGCCTTTTCGAGCAGCGTGTCTACCTGGCACTGCGGGCCCAGGGCTACCGGGTGCGGCCGCAGTATCCAGCTGGCCGCTACCGCATCGACCTCGTCGTCGAGGGCGGCACCAGACGCCTTGCCGTGGAGTGCGACGGCGACGCGTTCCACACCGAGGAGAACGCCGACGCGGACGCGGCACGCCAGCGCGAACTGGAGCGCGTGGGCTGGACGTTCGTCCGCATCCGAGGCAGCCGCTTCTTCCTCGACCCGGAACGGGCACTCGAACCGCTGTGGGCGGAACTCGACCGACTCGGCATCGAGTCGGCGGCGTACCCACCTGGCGGCGGGCTGCGGTCAGCGTCGCCCTTGAACCGAGCCCCTGAGGACAACGTTGCGGGCCCGACCGGTGACCTTGTGGACCCGACCGGGGACGGCGGCACGGTCCCCGACGGCGGTACGGTTCCGGCAAATGACGGCAGTACAGTCCCCAGGCGCGACGGCGACACGGACCCGATCGGCCACAGCCCTACGGTCCCTACCGGCCACAGCGACGACGCCCCCATTGGCAGCGTGGAGCCCGACGTCATCGAGAGACTGATGCGCGGCGCATCCAATGGGGGCGTCATCAGTCAGCGGGCCTTCGCACTGGAGGCGGACCGACTTGGGCTGAGGACCGATGAACAGCGGCAAAGGCTTCGTGACGGGCTGGCCGCTGCTGGCATTCACGTAAAAGTGTCGCGCCGGGGAGGCGTGAACCTCCATCCCCCGCACGGCGCCGAGGAGGCGCAACCCCAATTCGTGACCGTGGCACGGCTGCACCGCGACGAGGTCAATGCAGCCCAGCACGCGTTCAGCATGCGGGCGACCGTGCCCGGGACCGCACGGTTTCTCGGGGGAGCGGGTGCGCCGGGCTTCCCGGGGGCCGACGCCGTGGACATCCTGCGCGAGGGGCATGCCGTGGTGCGGGTGTCCCACCCCGAGGTGCATGCCATGATCCGCGCCGCGATCGCCCACGCAGACGTACCGGTGCTGGGAGACGACGGTCAGGTGGGGCTGGCGCGGCACCACGCACCCGGATCCTCCGGCGCTTCCGACGGCCGCACGACAGAACTGCTGCGTGCACGACCGGCAGCTGACCGGGCCCCGGTGAAGAGTCTTCCGGCTGTGCCGCGGCAGCCGACCCGCGGCGACGAACCCACCCCCGTGACGGGATCCGCGGTGCCGGGCGGTGCCGGGGCCTCCCTCCGTCTCCCGGTCGACCGGCTCAGCGTCGCCGCCCATCGACGGGTGCAGCGCGAGCTCCAGCGCGTGCAGGACGCGCTGGACCAGCCGCTTCCGGAGATCGTGGCCGTGGACTCGTCGTCCAGGAATGCCCAGCTGTCCGATCACGACAGGCGGCGCCAGGCCCTGCAGGAGCGCCGCAGCCACCTGCGTGCCGTGCTCGACCAAGTGGTCCCTGACTCCTCCCTGACGGGCGGGGTGATGGTCGTCCCTGGATGCCTAGTCGGAGTTGAGGACCCGGACGAGCCCGGCATCATGACGTACGAGATCGCGATGCTCGCGGGTGACGAGGCGGAGCGGCTGAGCCCCGACACCCCGCAGGGAAAGGCGCTGATGTGGCGAGAGGTCGGGGACGAGGTGAGCTGGCAGACGGAGCGGGGCACGCGCATGCGCGTCATCGTCCGGTACATCCAGGACTGAGACCGCAGCGGAGCGGGGCTGCGCGGCGGCTGGGGGGGGGCGGTCCGTAGCTGGTCGTGCCCAACAGCCCCGCGTCCCGCCGGGTCAGTTTGCCAGCGTGCGCGACCCGGGAGCGCTCCGCAGCCGCGGTGAGCCGGACGCCGGTGGCGACGGGCCTTGGCCGCCGTCCCGAGCAGAGGTAGAACAGGCCGAGGGGGGCGTTTGCGATCGGCGCCAGGAAGAAGATGGCGAGGGCCAGCTCGACGAGGCTTACCTCGGCGGTCCAGCTCAGGCCCCGCAGGGATCCGCGCAGAGCCCGGCTGTACAGGGTGACCAGTGCGCTGACGCAGGCCGGCTGCCGCACTCCCCAGCGACCATTCGATGAGGGACACCAGCAACTCATCGGGGGTGGGGAAGGCCGGCATTCTCATCGGTCGGCGCTGCCGGGCGGTACGACCCATTCGGTGGGTTGGCCGGTGAGGGAGGCGATCATGTCGAAGTCGCCGTCGTAGTGGAGGACTGTTCGCCGGTGCAGTTCCGCTGTGGCGGCGATCAGCAGGTCGGGAAGGGACAGGGCGCGGTGGAAGCCCGCGTTGAGGGCATGGCGCTGGATCTCGAGAGCGCGAATGAAGATGTCGTCGTCGGTGCGGAGGTAGTCAAAGGCGTGGAGCCAGGTGCTGATCCGTGTTGCTTCCGAGCTGTCCCGTGCAGAGTGGATCATCTCCAACTCGGTGGGCTGGCATACGGCGAGGAGGTAGCGCTCATGCAGAGGCTTGAGTACCTCCTTGACGCTCGGCTTCGTCCAGCGGGCGAGGGCGGACTTGTCGATCAGATAGCGGTCCTGCATCAGGCGGCCCGGCCTCCGTCGCGGTCGCCATTGTGCTTGAGGGAGCCGTCTGCATTGCGGGGCCCGGTGTTCTCGACGATCTCACTGAAGTCGAGCTCGCCGGCCTCCATGGCGTCGAAGCCCTCCTGCCGCAGGTGCCTCTTGACGGCGTCTTCCATGGCGAGGCGGACGGCTTTGGCTTTCGTTTTGGTCCCGAAGATGCGCATGGCCTCGGTGACCATGTCTTCATCGAGGTCGATGACGGTTCTGGCCATGTGGTGATCCTCTCCTCTCGGAGGCGTTTCTGCCAGTGAAATGATACCATTCATCGGTGGTGATAGATATCGTTTCGGTCGTAGGTTCCGTCGTGGATGGAGGCTGCGGCGTTCACGGTGACGTGCCGCGCGGTCGCCCCTTATGAGAAATGGACAGTCGTCCTCAGAGGGCAGTACGTGACGTGATGCCCGTTTCGGGCTTTCGGGTGGGGCTGTCGGGCTGGTCGTGGCCTGACCAGGCGGCTACGACTGTGGCTTGGTGAACAAGCCCTGCTCGGGCTCGGTCAGGATTCCGCGTTCGGCCAGCCGCTTGAGCTTGAGCCGGACGTTGTTGACGTTGTTGGGTGCGATCTCCAGGTCCATTGCCTCGCAGACCGTCCGCGCCCGCAGCGGGGCGTCGGCTGCGGCGAAGACCGCCATGATCTGCTGGTAGGCCGGATGGTCCGGCAGCTTCACGGGCGGCGGTGTCGGCGAGGCCGGCTCGGGCAGCGCCAGCAGTGTCTTGCGGGTGATGCGCACCTCTTCGGCGAGGCGGTCGAACTCCTCCAGTTGCGCGGTGAGTTCCGTGATGTGCGCTCGCGTCGCTTCGGCCTGCGCGGCGAGCTCACGCTCTTGCTCCTCCAGGCGGGCGAGGACCGCCCCCAGGGTGAGCTCGTCGTTGTTCATGCGCCGCGCCAGGTGGGGGTGGAGGTCGCGGTGAGCATCCTGGACATCCGGTCGCTTATGGCCCAGTACACCCTCGACTCGGCTGAGGCGGGCCGGTGTTCGTAGTCGCGGACCAGTCTGCGGTGCAGCATCATGATCCCGTTCACCTGCTCCACTCGCCACCGGATCGGTTGCGGCACGAACCCGCTGGTCGTCGGGTTGCGCTCGACGACTTCGACCTCGATGCCGACCTTCTTGCCGTGGTCGACGACGGCGTTCTTGAACCCCTGGTCCACCAGGGCCTTATGCACCGTGTCGGTGTCGGCGGCGACCCTGTCCAGCAGGGCGATGCCGGCGGCGTTGTCGTGCGCGGACGCGGCCAGCACCACCACCGCGATCACCAGACCGAGAACGTCAACTGCCAGGCCGCGCTTGCGGCCCGGGACTTTTTTTGCCGCGTCCTTTCCGGTCGTCTTCGCGGGCACCCCGGCGGCCGCGTGCAGACTCTGGGTGTCGAGCACCACCAGGCTCGGGTCGGCCTTGCGCCCCCGGCTCTCGCGGACCTGCCAGCGCAGCAGGTCGTGGATGGTCTGGTCGGTGCCGTCGTCGCGCCACTTGTAGAAGTAGTACTTCACCGCTCCGACCGGCGGCAGGTCGTGGGGGAGGTAGTCCCACTGGCAGCCGGTACGGGACTGGTAGAGCAGCGCGTTGACGATCTCCCGCATCTCGTAGGCGCCCTGGTGGCCGCTGACCGAGGGATGCCGGGCCTTCCAGGAGGCGATGACCGGCTCGATCAGGGCCCACCGCTCGTCGGACAAGTCGCTCTTGTAGGGCTGGCGGTCGCTCACGAGGAACACTCCAGCACGGCAGGACTCCCCGATCAGCCCCGATACGCCTGTGCCACACGTTCCAGCGACAACAAACGCGGCACTACGTCACATACCGCCCTCT
>NZ_JBLRVZ010000039.1:0-67436 GCF_048159505.1 Streptomyces sp. T028 | reverse complement strand
GCGCGGCGCAGGAAGCGGGGGCTCCTTGGTGACGGTCAGGGACGTGGGTGGGGCCGGAAGCCGGCGGGACCACTTGACCTTGAGGATGCCGACCTTCGCCACGTACACCGTGCCGTCGTCCTGCAGCAAGAAGGCGTCGGTGTTGAGGCGGATCGACTGCCGGGTGTCCTTCTTCGACTTGTAGCGGGGAGGGCCGGCCTTGCGGCCCTGCCGCTTGCCCCTGAGGCTGTCGAAGAAGTTCTTGTAGGCGGCGTCCAGGTCCCGCAGGGACTGTTGTAGGACGACCGCTGAGACGTCGGCGAGCCAGGCGCGCTCCTCAGTGCGTTGGCCTGGGTGATGCGGAGCCGGGACAGCTCGGCCGACGTCACGTACGGCAGCCCTGCCGCGTGCGCTTGTTTCCGCTCGCGCAGGCAGTCGTTCCACACCACGCGGGCGCACCCGAACGCACTGGCCGGCGCACGGCGCCGGGAGGCGTCCGGGTAGGCCCGGTACGACAACGACATGCTGACGCGCTGCGAAGAGATCATGCGCAAGGTCTGCGAGGACTTCGAAGCGGAGCTGAAGGAGTTCAACGGCGAACGCGATCACGTCCACCTTCTGGTGCACTACCCGCCCAAGGTCGCCGTCTCGAAGCTGGTCAACAGCCTCAAGGGCGTCTCCGCTCGCCGGATACGGCAGGAATTCACCGGCCGGATCAACCGCGCCATCATGCACGGGCACCTGTGGTCGCCCTCGTATTTCTCCGCATCTTGCGGCGGAGCACCATTGGCGATCGTCCGCCAGTACATCGAGCAGCAGAAACGTCCGCTTTGAAGTGCACGTCAGAGCAGCCTTGAGATGTATTCATCCCCGGCGTGAACGCCGGGGCTTTCTGCACGAGTCCCGGTAAGGGCGGCTCACTCCCCGGCAGGAACCGGTTCCGCTTCCTGCTGTGCCGCCTGCGCCTTCTTCGCCTTGCGCTTGATGACCAGGAACGACGTCAGTCCGATCAGGGCCGCCACCACAAGCCCCAGATAGGAGAACCTCTTCAGCCAGGACTCGGCGACGACACCCACGTAGTAGATGACGGCCGTGGTCCCGCCCGCCCACACGATCCCGCCCAGCACGTTGGCGATGAGGAACTTCCAGTACGGCATGTGCAGCACACCCGCGAGCGGCCCGGCGAAGATGCGGAGCAGGGCGATGAAGCGGCCGAAGAACACGGCCCACATGCCCCACTTCTCGAAGGACCGCTCGGCCGTGGCGATGTGCCCCTCGCCGAAGTGCTTCGGGAACTTCCTGCCCAGCCAGGCCAGCAGCGGGCGTCCGCCCTTGCGGCCGATGGCGTAGCCGATGGAGTCGCCGATCACGGCGCCGGCGGAGGCGACCGCGCCGAGCACGACGGGGTTGATACCGGCGTGCTGGGAGGACAGGAGCGCGGCCGAGACCAGGATGATCTCGCCGGGCAGCGGGATGCCGAGGCTCTCCAGCCCGATGACCAGACCGACCACGGCGTAGACGGCCACCGCGGGCACCGTGTCGAGCCACTCCTGGACGTGCACCGGCGGTCCTCCCCTTTGACATCCCTTGAACATCGCCTGCTGGCGGGAAGCCTACCGGTTCGGCCCGACCCGGCCGCGATCCGTGGTGGAGCGGGCTACACCACGGATCGGGGAGTACGGCCCCTCGTGACGGGACTCCGCGCACGTGATCGTGGTCGGCAGGACAACAGCGAAGTCAGGACACCAGCGAAGTCAGGACACCAGCGAAGAAGGGACCCCTTCCATGGCCGTGAACCGCCGGCGCCGCCGCACCGCCGTCATCGCCTCCGCCGCCGCAGCTCTCGCGCTGACCACCGGCCTGCTCACCGGCTGCGAGTTCGGTGACACGGTCGACTGTCTGTCGAACGCCGACGACATCACGGACAGCATCACGGCGATCAACAAGGCGGGCGCGGACGCGATCGAGGACCCGTCCAGGACGGAGGACTCCATCACCACGATCGAGAAGAACCTGGACAGGATCAACGACGAGTCGGACGACAGCGAGGTCGACAAGGCGGTGGACAAGCTCAACCAGGCGATCGAGGACTACAACAAGGACATCCTGAACGGCGACACCCCGGACTCCTCCGCGATCGACGAGGCGGCCGCCGAACTGAAGGACGTCTGCACCTCCTAGCCCCGGGTCAGCTCCGTACGCGTACGGTCCGCCCGGCCGGGAGCCGCACAGGAATCTCCAAGGGGACTCCCGGGCTTCTCCCATCCCCTTCGTCCACTCTGATCCCCATGAGTACCCCCCACTCCGCACCCACGGTCCGCAAGGCGGTCGTCCCGGCGGCGGGCCTCGGCACCCGCTTCCTGCCCGCGACGAAGGCGACCCCGAAGGAGATGCTCCCGGTCGTCGACAAGCCGGCCATCCAGTACGTCGTCGAGGAGGCCGCCGCGGCCGGTCTGGACGACGTCCTGATGGTCACCGGCCGCCACAAGCGGGCCATCGAGGACCACTTCGACCACGCCTTCGAGCTGGAGCAGGCCCTGGCCGCCAAGGGCGACACCGTACGACTGGACGCGGTGCGCGACCCGGCCCAACTCGCCGACATCCACCACATCCGGCAGGGCGACCCGCTCGGTCTCGGCCACGCGGTGCTGTGCGCCCGCCACCACGTCGGCGACCAGCCCTTCGCCGTACTCCTCGGCGACGACCTCATCGACCCGCGCGAGACCCTGCTCAGCCGGATGCTGGAGGTCCGCGAGCGGTACGCGGGCAGCGTCGTCGCACTGATGGAGGTCCCGCCGGAGCAGGTCCACCTCTACGGCTGCGCGGCGGTCGAACCGTCCGGCGAGGACGGCGTCGTACGCGTCACGGGACTGGTGGAGAAGCCCTCACGGGAGGCGGCACCGAGCCGGTACGCGGTCATCGGGCGCTATGTCCTCGACCCGGCGGTCTTCGACGTCCTGGAACGCACCGAGCCCGGGCGCGGCGGCGAGATCCAGCTCACCGACGCCTTGCAGGAACTCGCCGCGGACGGCACGGTGCACGGCGTGGTCTTCTCCGGCCGCCGCTACGACACCGGCGACAAGGCCGACTACCTGCGCACGGTGGTCCGGCTGGCCTGCGACCGGCCCGACCTGGGCCCGGAGTTCGTGGCCTGGCTGAAGGAGTTCGTGGCGGACCTGGAGAGCGGCGAGCGCGGCTCCGGACCGGAGCGGCTGGCGGCCTGACGCCCGAGGGAGAGCGGCCCGCGTCACGTCCGCGCGCCGCTCAGCCGTTGGGACGGAGCGTCCATACGACGGTCATCTCGCCGGTGACGGCACCGTCGGCGCGCCGGATCTCGACCGTGACCGGGAACTCGGGGCGCTCCCCCGCGTCGAGCTGGGCGGCGACCTCGGCGGCCGGGCGGCCCAGGGTCGCGGTGGCGGTGACGGCACCCATCGCGAGCTTCTTGTACGCGATCTCGGCGCTCACGGCGAGCGGCACGGCACGCGAGAGCTGATCCCCGAACGCGGCCAGCACGATCGCGCCGCTGGCGGACTCGCCGAGCGTGAACATCGCACCGGCATGCGGGCCGCCCACGTGGTTGTGGAAGTCGCCCTGGTCCGGCAGGGCGACCACGGCCCGGTCCCGGCCGGTCTCCAGGAACTGGAGATTGAGGGTCCGGGCCATGGGCACGGTGGCGGCGAGCATCTCGCCGATGGACATCTGGTCTGCGCTCATGCCGCGATGTTACCCACGAGTAGCCCACCTGGCCAGGGCCGGTGCCCCCACCGCGTCCCGGACGGCACTAGGGTTTCAGGCCATGTGGCCAGGAAACCAGCCGCCCGGGGGAGAGCAGAACCCGCAGGCGCAGAACAATCCGTACCAGCAGCCGGGGTACCAGCAGCCGAATCCGTACCAGCAGCCCGGCTACCAGCAGCCCGGCTATCAGCAGCCCAACCCGTATGCGCAGCAGCCGCAGTGGGGCGCCCCGACGGCCGCGGGCGGACCTCAGCCCGCGCCCGGCGGTGGAGGCGGCGGGGGCGACCGCACGAAGCTGGTCGCGATCGTCGCCGCCACGGCTGTGGTCGTGGCCGCCGGGGTGACCGGCTATCTGGTGCTGGGCGCCAAGGACGACGACAAGGGCAACGTGGCCAAGGGCAGCACCAGCCCCTCGGCAACCGCGTCCGCCTCCGCCTCCGCTTCCGCCTCCGCCTCCGCCGGCACCGACGACAACCCTCGTGACAACGAGGAGGAGAAGGCGACCGTCTCGGGCTGGAAGGTCGTGGTGAACGCCAAGTGGGGTCTCGCCTTCGACGTGCCGGCGGACTGGGAGATCGAGAAGCCGGGCGTCAGCCGGGGCTTCGAGTGGGAGGACAAGGAGGAGCCCAGCGGCTACGGCTCGATCCTGATGTCGGGGGTGGCCGAGTACAAGTCCAAGTGGTGCGGCACCGACAGCGACAAGGACGGCAAGACCGACTACACGCCGCTGGCGCTGGTCGGCACCAAGGGCGCCGAAGGGGCCAAGAACACCGACGAGATCGCCGTCAACACCCCGGCGTGGTGGGTCTTCGGCGGCTACACCGAGCCGGACAAGAAGAGCCTCACCTTCGACGAGAAGGCGACGCCCTTCACCACCGCCTCCGGCATCAAGGGCAGTTACGCCTGGGCCCAGTCGAAGAACACGCCCCAGAAGGGCGAGTGCGACAGCGACGGCAAGGCGATCACCTTCGGCTTCAAGAACTCCGCGGGCGACTACGTGTCGTGGAACTGGCTCGGAGCCAAGGGCGTCGAGGACGAGGTCCCGAAGGCGACGGTCATGCAGATCCTGAGCACCGTACGCTGGCACGGCGAGCCCACGGCGACCTGACCCGGCCGGCCCGGCCCACCGGGTGTGTCCGACGGGTAATCCGTTTGGCACACCGGGGGGCGGGCGGGGATAGTCGGCCGGTGACGCCATCCGCCGACCCCCCTCGCCGCCTGCGCAAACCCTCCTGGGCGGGCCGCAACTACAGTCTGCTGACCATCGCCGCGTTCGTGACGAACCTGGGCAGCCACGGGGCGCTCATCGCCGCCGCGTTCGCCGTCCTGGAGTCGGGCGGCGACGGCGGTGACGTGGGGCTGGTGGCCGCCGCCCGCACCCTGCCGCTGGTGCTGTTCCTGCTGATCGGCGGCGCGGTCGCCGACCGGCTGCCCCGGCACCGGGTGATGGTCGCCGCCAACGCCCTGAACTGTCTCTCGCAGGGCACCTTCGCGGCCCTTGTCCTGCTCGGCGAGCCCCGGCTCTGGCAGATGATGCTGCTGACCGCGCTGGGCGGCACCGGCCAGGCGTTCTTCTCCCCCGCGGCCGAGGGCATGCTGCTCTCCTCGGTCCGGGGCGAACAGGCCGGGCGGGCGTTCGCGGTGTTCCGGATGGCGATGCAGGGCGCGGGCCTGGGCGGCGCGGCCCTCGGCGGCGCGATGGTCGCCGTGATCGGCCCCGGATGGGTGCTCGCGGCCGACGCCGCCGCCTTCGCCCTCGCGGGCTCGCTGCGCTCCCTCCTCGACGTACGGCACATTCCCGCACGCCAACCGGGTGGCGGGATGCTCGCCGACCTGCGGGAGGGCTGGCAGGAGTTCAGCAGCCGGCCCTGGCTGTGGGGCATCGTTTTGCAGTTCTCCCTCGCGAACGCCGTCGTGGCCGCGGCGGACGCGGTCTACGGCCCCCTCGTCGCCCGGGACCACCTGGGCGGGGCGGCCCCCTGGGGACTGGCCCTCGGCTTCTACGGCGCCGGCACGGTCGTGGGCGCCCTCCTGATGACCCGCTGGAAACCCCACCGCCTCCTCCTCGCCGGCACCCTGTGCGTCTTCCCCCTGGCCCTCCCCTCGGCCGCCCTCGCCGTACCGGTCCCGATCGGCGCCCTGTGCGCGGTGATGTTCACGACCGGCGTGACGGTGGAGGTCTTCGGCGTGTCCTGGATGACCGCGCTCCACCAGCAAATCAGCGAGGACAAGCTCTCCCGGGTCTGCGCCTACGACTGGTTCGGTTCGGTGGCGATGGTCCCGGTCGCGACGGCTCTCGCGGGACCGGCCGAGTCCGCCTTCGGCCGTACGGCCTCGCTGTGGGGGTGCGCCGGTCTCGTCGTCGTGGTCACGGCGGCGGTCCTGTGTGTGCCGGACGTACGGCATCTGACGCGGCGTACAAGGCCGGTGACGGGTGGGACGGCGGTCGCGGACAGCGAACCGGAGGGCGACCGGGATCCGGTTGCGTGAGGGGCCGCGGCGGCACGGCCGGCTCAGCCGATGCCGAACGCCCCGTCCGGTGGCTCGGGGGACGGTACGGCGTCCTCGTCCCGTACCGGACGCGCGTCGCCGATGAACCGTCGTAGCCCGGGGCCGTGTTCCACCCGGGCCGGGAACGCGTCCGAGGCGGTACGGCGGGCCAGGGCGGCCACGTCGACGGGGTGGTGCGCGGCGACGAGGACCGCGTTGCCGAACCGGCGGCCCCGTAGGACGGCCGGTTCGGCGATGAGCACCAGCTCCCCGAACACCGCCGCGAAGTTGGCCAGTTGGGAGCGCAGGAAGCCGAAGGGCGCCGCGTCGGCGAGGTTGGCGAGGTAGACGCCGTCGCCGCGCAGCACCCGGTCGGCCTCACGGGCGTAGGCGAGGGAGGTCAGGTGCGCGGGGACCCGGGAGCCGCCGAAGACGTCGGCGACGAGCACGTCCGCCGAGTCCTCGGGTGCCGCCTCCAGCCAGGCGCGGGCGTCGGCCGTGTGCAGCGCGACTCCGGCGCCGGCCGGGAGCGGCAGATGCTCGACGACCAGCTCCAGCAGTCCCCGGTCGGCCTCGACGACGTCCTGCCGTGAGCCCGGCCGGGTGACGGCCACGTACCGGGGCAGGGTGAGCGCGCCCCCGCCCAGGTGCAGCACGTCCAGGGGCCGTCCCGGCTCGGCGACGGTGTCCAGGACGTGCCCGAGCCGCTGGGCGTACTCGAACTCCAGATGCGTCGGCGCGTCCAGATCGACGTACGACTGCGGCGCGCCGTCGACCGTCAGCAGCCAGGCCCGCTCCCGGTCGACATCGGGCATGAGCTTGGCGGTGCCGTGGTCGACGGCGCGGCTGACGGGTATGGGCTCGTCGTTCACTTCTTCATTGTGCCCGGGCGGCAGCATGCCCCCTTACTCGTGGATTTCCTTGTGAGCCTTGGCCAGGTCCGCGTACAACGTGCCGTTCAACGTCACACCCTGCCTCTCCTCCTCCGTCAGCTCCCGCTTCACCTTCGCCGGGACCCCCGCCACCAGTGAGCCCGGCGGCACCTCCATCCCCTGCGGTACCAACGCCTGGGCCGCGACCAGCGAACCCGCCCCGATCACCGCGCCGTTGAGGACCGTCGCGCCCATGCCGATCAGGCAGTCGTCGCCGACGGTCGCGCCGTGGACGACCGCGTTGTGGCCGACGGAGACGCGTTCGCCGACCGTCACGGGGAAGCCGGGGTCGGCGTGCAGGGTCACGTTGTCCTGGATGTTGGCGTCGCGGCGGACGGTGATCCGCTCGACGTCGCCGCGCACGACCGCGCCGTACCAGACGCTGGCCCCCGCCTCCAGCGTCACGTCTCCGACGACCGAGGCCGTCGGTGCCACGAACGCCTCCTCGTCGACGTTCGGTTCCCTGCCGCCGATGCCCACGATCAGCGCCTTGTGCGTCGTCACCCGTCTCACCGTCTCCTCGTGTCCGCCGTACCGCTCGTACCGCTTGTACGGCCCGTACGGCCCGTACCGTCGCACCGTACGCCACCGGGTGGGGCGAAGATCACAGGCCTCGGGCCGTATCCCGGCAGGGCGCCCTGAGTACGGTGAGCGGGTGCCGAAGCGCAAGAACACGTTCTCATCCTGGCGGGGCCGCCTCGTGCAGCGCGCCGTCCACGCGGGCTGGGCGTGGGTGCAGCGCACGGGTTCCGTGACCGCCGAGCGCCCCGGACGTCTCCGCTTCGGCTCGATCGGCCCGGCGACCCGGCTCGCCTTCCCGCTCGGCACCGTCTTCGGCGAACCCTGGATCCACATCGGCTCGCACTGCATCGTCGGCGAGCAGGTCACCCTGACGGCCGGTCTGATGCCCGACCTCGACCTCGGCCCCGACCCGATCCTGCGCGTCGGCGACGGTGTCGTCCTCGGCCGGGGCAGCCATGTCATCGCCGACACGACGGTCACCATCGGCAGCGACTGCTACTTCGGGCCGTACGTCTATGTGACGTCCACCAACCATTCCTACGACGACCCGCACGAGCCCATCGGCAAGCAGTGGCCGCGCATGGAGCCGGTGGAGATCGGGCCCGGCTGCTGGATCGGCACCGGTGCGGTGATCCTGCCGGGGGCGCGGATCGGGCGGAACGTCGTCGTCGCGGCGGGGGCCGTGGTGCGCGGGACCGTGCCCGACCACGCCGTCGTCGCGGGCGCGCCCGCCAAGGTCGTACGACGCTGGACTCCCGATGACGGGTGGCAGCCGCCGCTGCGGACACCCGCGCCGGTGCCGATACCCGACGGGATCACCTCGGACCAGCTGGTCGCACTGTCGGAGCTGGACGAGGAGACCGTGGAGAAGCTCGCGCAGTTGGAGCCCGAGGGCTGACTCGGCGCGGTCCGACCCGGCCAGCCGGCCAGCCGGCCCCGGCAGTGACTCAGCCGGTCGCCAGCAGCAAGGTGCCGAGGAGTGCCAGCCCCGCGCCCGCCGCCTGGATCGCGCGCAGCCGCTCGCGCAGGAAGCCGCGTGCGGCCAGGGCCGTCACCACCGGGTAGAGCGAGGCGAGCACCGCGGCCACCGTGACCGGGCCGCGCTGGGCGGCGACCGCGTAGGTGCCGTTGGCGGCGACGTCGGTGAGACCGACGAAGGCGTACGCCGGCAGCGCGGAGAGGGGCAGCCCGCCCCGGGGGAGCGCGGGGGCGCCACGCCGGGCGGCCGCGTACAGGGCGACACCGCCCACCGCCACACTGGTACCGCGCTGCACGAACAGGGCGAGGAACAGGCCGGTGGGGGTCGTCGACGCCTCGATGACGAGCGTGAAGACGGTGCCGAAGCCGAGCGCCGAGACCAGGGTGAGCAGGACGGCCCGCCGCTGGACCGCCGCGCCGCGCAGCTGCGGGCCGCCCGCCAGGACCACGCCCAGGACCGCGACCGCGATGCCCGCGACCTGCGTCAGCCCGGGGCGTTCGCCGAGGAACAGGCCGGCCGAGACCGGGACGGCCACACTCAGGGCGGCCAGCGGGGAGACCACGCCCATCGGGCCGAGGGCCAGGGCCTGGTAGAAGGAGAGCAGGGCGAGCGGGCCCACCAGTCCGGCGGCGACCGCGAACCACAGGCGGGGGCCCGCCTCGCTCCAGCCGCCCGTGGCGAGCACGATCACGCCGACGACGACGGCCGCGATCGACTGCGACACCATGACGACCGTCAGCGCGGGGGCGCGGCGCGTTAGCAGCCCGCCGCCGAAGTCGGCCAGTCCCCACAGCAGGCTGGTGGCCAGGGCGAAGAGTGCGGTCACGGTCCCTCGCAGTACAGTTCGGTGCACCATCAGGTGCACCCACGCTAGTGCAACATGGTGAACCCTGTCATCCAAAATATTGGACGGAATGTGGCGGACCTCGACCTGCTGACCCAGTCCCTGGCGCGCAACGTCAAGCACTGGCGTGCGGTGCGCGGCTTCACCCTGGACGTGCTCGCCGCCCGCGCAGGCGTCAGCCGGGGCATGCTCATCCAGATCGAGCAGGCCCGCACCAACCCGAGCATCGGGACGGTCGTGAAGATCGGTGACGCGCTCGGTATCAGCGTCACCACCCTGCTCGACTACGAGCAGGGACCGAAGGTGCGGGTCGTCCCGGCCGACCAGGTGGTCCGGCTGTGGCACACCGAGGCGGGCAGTTTCAGCCGCCTGCTCGCCGGTACCGAGGCTCCGGGCCCGCTGGAGATGTGGGACTGGCGGCTGATGCCGGGCGAGGGCAGCGCCTCGGATCCGCACCCCGTGGGCACGTTCGAGATCATCCATGTCACGGCGGGCGAGCTGACCCTCACCGTCGAGGGCGAGGAGTACCGCGTCCCGGCCGGTGCGAGCGTCACCTTCGAGGCCAACGCCCCGCACTCCTACGGCAATCAGGGCGACGTCCCGGCGGAGCTGGTGCTGGCGGTCTCCGTCCCGCCCGTGCGCTGAGACGCCCCGCCGTGGCCGCCGCGGATCTTGTTAGCGTGCCGGCATGCGCGCACCCATCGGAGACTTCGACACCGCCGCCCCGGCCCCCGACTGCCTGGACGAGCTGACCGGCCCCGTCGCCGACGCCGTACGCCACTGGAGCGGCAGCGTGCCCGCCGACCGGATCGTCTACGTCGACACCGACCCGCAGTGGGCCGACACGGCCGTCTTCGTCGAGCACTACGGCCGGGACCTGCTGGAGTGGTCCGCGAACTGTGTCGTCGTCGCGGGCAAGCGCGGCGGTGAGACCACCCTCGCCGCGTGTGTCGTCCTGTCCACCACCCGTGTCGACGTCAACGGCGTGGTCCGCAGGCAGTTGAACGCCCGCAAGGCGTCCTTCGCCGCCATGGACACGGCGGTGGGGGAGACCGGCATGGAGTACGGCGGGATCACCCCGATCGGGCTCCCCGCGGCCTGGCCGGTGCTGGTGGACTCCGCCGTCGTCGACCTGCCGTGGGTCCTGGTGGGCAGCGGACGCCGGCGCGGCAAGCTCCTCGTCCCGGGCAAGGCGTTCGCCGAACTGCCGGGTGCGGTGGTGCTGGAAGGGCTCGGCGCCTGACCGTCGTCAGGCCGCCGTGTGGTGGGCGAGGGCCAGATGCGGATCCGCCTCACGCCGCCGTGTGGTGGGCGAGGGCCAGATGCGGATCCGCCTCACGCCGCCGTGTGGTGGGCGAGGGCCAGATGCGGATCCGCCTCGCCCGGCACCGGTGCCGGATCCGCGTGCACCAGGGCCGCGGTGAGTCGCGGGACCGCGTGCAGCAGCGCGTGCTCCGCGTGCACGGCGATCGCGTGCGCCTGACGTACCGTCGCCTCGCCGTCCACCACGACCGCCACCTCGGCCCGCAGCCGGTGCCCGATCCAGCGCAGCCGCAACTCGCCCACCCCGCACACCCCTTCGACGTCCAGCAGGGCCCGCTCGGCCCGGTCGACCAGCGCCGGGTCGACGGCGTCCAGCACCCGCCGGAACACCTCCCGCGCCGCGTCCCGCAGCACCAGCGCGATCGCCGCCGTGATCGCCAGCCCCACCACCGGGTCGGCGAGCTGCCACCCCAGCGCCGAACCGCCCGCGCCGAGCAGCACGGCCAGTGAGGTGAACCCGTCCGTGCGCGCGTGCAGCCCGTCCGCCACCAGCGCCGCCGAGCCGATCGAGCGGCCCACCCGGATGCGGTACCGGGCCACCCACTCGTTCCCCGCGAAGCCGACCAGTGCGGCCACCGCGACCGCGCCCACATGCTCGACCGGTCGCGGGTTCAGCAGCCGCTCCACCGCCGTCCATCCGGCGAAGACCGCCGACGCGGCGATGGTCAGCACGATCGCGAGGCCCGCCAGGTCCTCGGCGCGCCCGTAGCCGTAGGTGAACCGCCGGGTGGCCGCCCGCCGGCCCACCACGAAGGCGATGCCCAGCGGTACGGCGGTCAGCGCGTCCGCCGCGTTGTGCACCGTGTCGCCGAGCAGCGCCACCGACCCCGAGACCACCACCACGACCGCCTGGGCGAGCGCCGTCACGCCCAGCACCGCCAGCGAGACCCACAGCGCGCGCATGCCCCGGGCCGAGGACTCCAGGGCCCCGTCGAGCTTGTCGGCGGTCTCGTGGGAGTGGGGGGTCAGGAGATGGGAGAGGCGGTGGCGGAGGAGGGAGGCCGCAGGGGAGTGGTGGTGCGGATGCTCGTGCGCGTGTCCGTGGTGGTGCTCGTGCCCGTGGTCGTGCTGCTCGCTCACGTGGGTCCCTTCCGCTGCGCCGGGGGTGGACGCGCATCCGTCCACTCCCTCATTATGTGCGTATGAGCGCACGCACGCACCTATCACCTGCACACCATGTGCACCCGCGCACCCCCGGCGAGGAGCAGCTCGCGCTCGCCGCCGAGCTGCTCGCCCTGCTGGGCGACCGCACCCGGCTCACCCTGCTGCACGCCCTGACCTCGGGCGAGGCCGATGTGACCACGCTGACGGAGGCATGCGGGGCCGCCCGGCCCGCGGTCAGCCAGCACCTGGCGCGGCTCAGGCTGGCCGGGCTCGTGCAGACCCGCAAGGAGGGCCGCCGGGTGATCTACTCCCTCTCCGACGGCCATCTGCGCCGCCTGGTCGACGAGGCCCTGAACGTGGCCGACCACCGCCTCGGCGACCAGCCGCCCCACGACTAGTCGTTATCAATAGGTCGATGGGTCGATGGGTCGATGGATCAATAGCGCTCGGCGCTCCCGAGGTACTGCTCGGCGAAGGCCGCCGCGGCCACCGGCGAGGTGAACAGCCGGCGCAGCCGCGCGAACGTCGTGCCTGCCCGGAACGGATCCTTGGCGGACGTCCCGTGGTAGACCTCCGACAGCCACTGCGAGAACTCCTGGTAGTCCCACACCCGCCGCAGACACGCCTCCGAGTAGCCGTCCAGCCCGTCCCCGTCCCCGCCGTCGAGGTAGCCCACCAGCGCGTCGCCCAGCAGGAACGCGTCATGCAGGGCGAGGTTCATGCCCTTCGCGGCGATCGGCGCGACCAGGTGGGCCGCGTCACCGGCCAGGAAGAGCCGCCCGTACGTCATCGGCTCCACTACGTAGTCGTGCATGTCGAGCACCCGCTTCTCGATCAGCGGGCCTTCCGTGAGCGGCTGGGCGCCCGAGCCGCCCGCGAGCCGTACGTGCAGCTCGGACCAGATCCGGTCGTCGGGCCAGTTCTCCGGGTCGTCGCCGGGCGGACACTGGAGGTAGTAGCGGGTGACCTCGGGGCTGCGGGCCATGTGCCCCGCGAACCCGTTCTCGTGCACGCCGAACAGCACGCAGTCGGAGGACGGCGGCGCCTCGGCGAGCAGCGCCAGCCAGCCGATGCCGTAGTCGTGCCGGGCGATGCGCGCGTGCTCCGGCGGTATCGCGGCCCTGCTGACCCCGCGCGCGCCGTCGGCGCCGACCACGAAGTCACAGGCGAACATCCGCCGTTCACCGCTCTCCCCGCAGCTGTACGACACGGAGGGGTGCCCGGTGTCCAGGTCGTGCAGCTCGACGTCGCGCACCGAGAACCGGGCGTCCCCGCCGCGCACGTCGACGTACTCGCGGACCAGATCGGTCACCAGCAACGGCTGCGGGTACACCCAGTGGTGACGACCCGTCAGATCGCCGTAGGAGAAGCGGTACCGCTCGCCGCCGAAGCGGAACTCGCACGCCGTGTGGCGCTGGGCGCGCGCCAGCAGGTGGTCGGCCAGTCCGCGCTCGCGCAGCCCGCCCACGGCCCACTCCTCGATGACGCCGGCCCGCGGCCGCTGCTCGATGAACGCACGGCTCTCCGTCTCCAGGACGACGCAGTCGACGGACGCGGCCCGCAGGATGTTCCCGACCGTGAGCCCCGCGGGGCCCGCGCCGACGATGACGACCTGAGTGCGCTGGAAGGAAGGGGAGTTGGTGGTCACCCGGTCATTATCGGGTCATGGTCGACCGGGCCGCCGCTCCTCAGACGTCCCGGGCACAGCGGAAACCCGCGTGTCCGCTGGAGCTGTCAGGGGTGTTGGCGCTGCGGGCGGCCACGCGGTAGCGGTTGCAGTAGGAGGCGTGGCACATGTGCGAGCCGCCCCGGATCACCTTCAAAACCGGGCTCTGCGCGGACCATGCGTCCGCACACCACTCCCAGACGTTGCCCGACATGTTGTACAGCCCGAATCCGTTCGGTGCGAACGCGCCGACGGGCGCGGTTCCGCGGTATCCGTCGGCGGCCGTGTTCTTCGTCGGGAAGGTGCCCCGCCAGATGTTGCAGCGGAATTCCCCGCCGGGGTTCAGTTCGTCGCCCCACGGATAGCGCTTCTGCTCCAGACCGCCCCGGGCCGCGTACTCCCACTCGGCCTCGGTGGGCAGCCGACCGCCCGCCCACGCGGCGTAGGCGGCCGCGTCGAACCACGACACGTGCACCACCGGATGGCCCCCGCGTCCGTCCAGAGAGCTGCCGGGCCCCTCCGGCCGGTTCCAGGCCGCCCCGGAGACCGCGCACCACCAGGGGGTTCGCTCGGGGCGCGGCGAGTCGCGGCGCAGCGCGCCCGGCAGGAACCCCGCGAACACGTACGACCACCCGAGCCGCTCGGCGTCCGTGACATGCCCGGTGTCCGCGACGAACTCCGCGAACCGGTCGTTGCCGACGGCGTACGCGTCGATCCGGAAGGGGGCCACCCGCACCCCCCGCACGGGCCCCTCGCCGTCCGCCGGAAAGCCCTCCGAGTCCTCGGAACCCATCAGGAACTCACCGCCGGGCAGCTCCACCATGCCGTCGGCGGCGACGGCATGGAGCGAGGGCACGGGCAGCGCACGCGAGGGCTCGGCGTGGCCGCCCCCGGAGGGCATGCAGCACCGTGCGGAGGCGTTCTGGTTCTGGTTCTCGTTCTCGGGCATACGAGCGCCCAGCATGCCCGGGAATCCTGTGTGCCGGGGAGACCCGGTCCGGCGTCAGCCCAGGCGCGGGATCTCGATCGCCGGGCAGCGGTCCATCACCATCTCCAGGCCCGCCGCGCGCGTCCGCTCGTACGCCGCCTCGTCGACGACGTCCAGCTGGAACCACACCGCCTTCGCCCCCTTGGCGACCGCCTCGTCGGCGACGGCACCGGCGAGGTCGCTGTTGACGAAGACGTCGACGACGTCCACGTCGAAGGGGATGTCCGCGAGGGAGGCGTACCCCTGCTCCCCGTGCACCGTCTCCGCCTTCGGATGGACCGGCACGACCCGCTTGCCGTAGCGCTTCAGCACCGCGGCGACGCCGTACGCGGCCCGCCGGTGGTTCGTCGACAGCCCCACCACGGCCCAGGTGTCACCGAGCCCGGTGAGGATCTTGCGGATCGTCGCGTCGTCGCCGTACACCGTCGGCCTCCTGAGGCATGTCGGACAGCATCTGCCGGGCCGTACAACACGCGGCGCCGGCCCCTGATTCCGCCCCCAGGCCTGCGAACCGCGCCCCTTTCCCCCGCCCGGGGGGAAAGGGGCGCGGGGAACTGCGCGCCCAGCCACAACGGTGCCGCAGACAAACGACGGAACATCGCGCCACTCCCAGCGGAGCGCATAGGCTCGCCTCGTGCTGTGCATCACCGACGCCCGAAACGGCGAAGCCGTCGTCGCCGCCCCCGTCCGCCGTGGTCTGACCCGCGTGCAGGTGCATGCCTCGGGGTACGGCGCGGGCTCGCTCCGTGTCCTGCTCGTCGCCGACGTGCTGGTGAGGGCGCTGGAACTCGCCGGAACACCCGTGTGGACGCTGCTCACCGGCGAGCATCAGCAGGCGGAGCTGCGGGCCGGCGCCACCGCCCTCGGCATGCACCCCTTCGAGGACGGCCACGAACTGGGCTCCGGGGTGGGGGAGGCGCAGATCCTGCACGTGGTGGGTGAGGACGGTCCGGAGCCCGACGGGGTGCGGATCGCCGTGGCCGGGGTGGAGGGCGCGGTCCCGGACGACCCCGCCGTGCTCCGCCTCGCGCTTCTCACCCGGCCCCGCACCGAACCCGTCCGCCTGGACGCGGCGGCGGTGGGCGAGGCCGGCGAGACTCTCGTACGCTGGCGGAGAGCCGTCGCCGACTGGGCGCGGCGACCCTCGCGGCCCGTCCCGGACGACGTGCGCGGACGGCTCCGTACCGCCTGGGAGGACGACCTGGACGTACCCGAAGTGCTGAGGGTGCTGCGGTGGGTGGAGGACGCCGGGCCGGAGCTGCCGTACGGCGCCCGCTTCGAGACGTACGCCTACGCCGACCGTGTCCTCGGCCTCGACCTCACCCGCGATCTGGGAGCCCCGCTGTGAGCGCAAAGGACGGACCGCCGCGCAGGCTCGTGGTGCTGCGGCACGCCAAGTCCGACTGGCCGGAGGGCGTCCCCGACCACAAGCGGCCCCTCGCGGCACGCGGCCGCCGGGACGCCCCCGCCGCCGGCCGCGCCCTCGCCGAGACCGGCTGCGTGCCCGACCTCGCTCTGGTCTCCACCGCCGTACGCGCCCGCCAGACCTGGGAACTCGCCTCCGCCGAGTGGGAGGCCCCGCCCCCGGTCCGCCACGACCGGCGGCTGTACGCGGCCGACGTACCGGAACTCCTGGACGTCGTACGGGAGACTCCCGCCGAGGTCGGCACGTTGCTGCTCGTCGCCCACAATCCGGGCCTGGAGGAGCTGGTCCTCGATCTGGCCGGGGACGACCTCGACCACGCGCTGGACGAGGTGCGGCTGAAGTTCCCCACGTCCGCGATCGCGGTCCTGGCCTGGCACGGGCCCGACTGGCGCTCCCTGCGCCCGGGCACCGCGCTGCTCACCTCGGTGATCGTGCCCCGGGGCAGGAAGGCGAGCTGAGCAGGCCCGCGCGGAGCGCATAGGGTGGCGGGATGCAGGACGAATACCGCACGGTCGCCCGGGAGGGCGTGCACGAGACCGAGGTCAACCGCTCCCGCTTCCTGTGCGCCCTCGCCCCGGCGGCGACCGAGCAGGAGGCCCAGGAGTTCATCGCGTCCGTGCGCAAGGAACACGCCGACGCCACCCACAACTGCTGGGCCTACGTCATCGGCGCCGACGCCGCCGTCCAGAAGGCCAGCGACGACGGTGAACCCGGGGGTACGGCAGGCGTCCCGATGCTCCAGATGCTGCTGCGCCGCGACATGCGGTACGTCGTCGCCGTCGTCACCCGCTACTTCGGCGGAGTCAAACTTGGCGCCGGCGGACTGATCCGGGCCTACGGTGGCGCCGTCGGCGAGGCGCTCGACAGCCTCGGCACCCTCACCCGCCGCCGTTTCCGCCTCGCCATCGTCACCGTCGACCACCAGCGCGCCGGCAAGGTCCAGAACGATCTGCGCGCCACCGGCCGCGAGGTCCGGGACGTCCGCTACGGCGAGGCGGTCGACATCGAGATCGGCCTCCCGGACGCCGACGTGGACGGCTTCCGCGCCTGGCTCGCCGACACGACGGCCGGGACGGCGCTGCTGGAGCTGGGCGGCGAGGCGTACGGGGACGCGTGACCGGCCCGCCTGATGGGCTGCCTGCGTGCCTGCCTGCCTGACGGGCCGGCTATGCGGGGAGCCGGTAGACCGACACATGGGAGCGGGACTCGGCGGTGAACTCCGCCCCCGCCCAGTCCGCGTGCCGGCTCTCCCGCTCGAACCCGGCCAGCTGGGCCATGAGGTCGAGCTCGGCGGGCCAGATGTAGCGGTGCGGGCTGCGGTCCAGCCGGGCCTCGTGGCCCTCCTCGGCGAACGTGAAGTGGTGCGAGACGACGTGTTGCCGCAGCGGGTCGTAGGTGTCCAGGCCGATGTAGCCCGGCTCGGAGTGCCAGACCGTGGCCGGTGTACCCGGGGGCAGCTTGCGCAGTTCGGGCACCCACAGCTCGATCACGAACCGCCCTCCGGGCGCGAGGTGGCGGGCGGCGTTGCGGAAGCACTCCACCTGCTCGGCCTGGGTGAGCAGGTTGGAGATCGTGTTGAAGACCAGGTAGACGAGCGTGTACGTGCCCGGCGCCCGGGTGGTCGCCATGTCGCCGACGACCACGGGGACCGTCGCCTCGTCCGCCTTCGTCCGCAGCTGTTCGAGCATCGGGCGGGACAGCTCGATGCCGGTCACGGGCACTCCGCGCCCGGCGAGCGGGATCGCCACCCGCCCGGTGCCCACGGCGAACTCGAGAGCGGCTCCGCCCTCCGCCAGCGCGGCCAGCCGGTCCACGGTCGGCCCGAGCACCTCGGGTGCGAACATTCCGGTGCCGGGGGTGTCGTAGCGCCGTGCGGCATCCGCGTCCCAGATCTGCTCCTGATCCATTCCGTCAACGATCGCCAGCAGTAAGGGAGTTGTCCAACGGTTTTGCCTTCGGGTTCGCCGTGACTCCGGCAGGTCCGGAGTGTTTACGGCGATTCGTTGTCGTATGCGGACAAAAGGTTGCTGTTGGTGAGGGATCAGGTGCCGAAGGCGTTAGCGTGGTCGGTGTTCACGGTCGGTTTCTGTACGTCGGAGCGGTTTCTTGAGAGTGCTGCACACGTCCGACTGGCATCTCGGCCGGTCGTTCCACCGCGTGAACATGCTGGAGGCGCAGGCCGCGTTCATCGGCAGCCTGGTCACGACCGTGCGGGAGCGCGAGGTCGACGCGGTGGTCGTGTCGGGGGACGTGTACGACCGCGCGGTGCCGCCGCTCGCCGCGGTCGAGCTGTTCGACGACGCCCTGCACCGTCTCGCGGACCTCGGTGTGCCGACGGTGATGATCTCCGGCAACCACGACTCGGCCCGCCGGCTCGGCGTCGGGGCCGGACTGATCGGGCGCGCGGGCATCCATCTGCGCACCGACCCCTCGGCGGCAGGCACCCCCGTGGTGCTCGCCGACGCCCACGGCGACGTCGCCTTCTACGGGTTGCCCTATCTCGAACCCGCCCTGGTGAAGGACGAGTTCGGACTGGAGAAGGCCGGGCACGAGAGTGTGCTCGTCGCCGCCATGGACCGGGTCCGCGCCGACCTCGCGACCCGTGCGCCCGGCACCCGGTCCGTCGTCCTCGCCCATGCCTTCGTCACCGGCGGCGAACCGAGCGACAGCGAGCGGGACATCACCGTCGGCGGGGTCGCCTCCGTGCCTGCCGGTGTGTTCGACGGCGTCGACTACGTGGCGCTCGGCCATCTGCACGGCTCCCAGACCATCACCGAGCGCGTCCGCTACTCGGGCTCCCCGCTGCCGTACTCCTTCTCCGAGACCGAGCACCGCAAGACGATGTGGCTCGTCGACCTCGACGCGGACGGCGCGGTCACCGCCGAGCGCATCGACTGCCCGGTGCCGCGTGCGCTGGCCCGGATCTCCGGCACCCTGGAGGACCTGCTCGCCGATCCCGCGCTCGCCCGGTACGAGGAGGCGTGGGTCGAGGCGACGCTCACCGACGCCGTCCGCCCCGCCGAGCCCATGGCCCGGCTCAGCGAGCGGTTCCCGCACACCCTCAGCCTCGTCTTCGCCCCCGAGCGGGCCCCGGACGACCCGGACGTGTCGTACGCCCGGCGCCTCGCCGGCCGCAGCGACCAGGAGATCGCCGAGGACTTCGTCGCCCATGTGCGCGGGGCGGGGCCCGACGGCCACGAGCGGGCCGTACTGCGGGACGCCTTCGACGCGGTCCGTGCGGACGACACCCTGCGGGAGGTGGCGCGGTGAGGCTGCACCGGCTCGACCTCACGGCCTTCGGGCCCTTCGGCGGCGCGCAGAGCGTCGACTTCGACGACCTGTCCGCCGCCGGCCTGTTCCTGCTGCACGGGCCGACCGGCGCGGGCAAGACCTCCGTCCTCGACGCCGTCTGCTACGCGCTCTACGGCGCCGTCCCGGGCGCCCGCCAGACCGTCCAGGGCCAGGGACTCACCCTGCGCAGCGACCACGCGGCCCCCGGCGTCCGCACCGAGGTCACCCTCGAACTCACCGTCGCCGGACGCCGGTTGGAGATCACCCGGCAGCCGCCGCACGAGCGCCCGAAGAAGCGCGGACGTCCGGGCACGACGGTCGAGAAGGCCCAGACCTGGCTGCGCGAGTACGACGCCGTCGCCGCCGTCTGGAAGGACCTCAGCCGCTCCCACCAGGAGATCGGCGAGGAGATCACCCAGCTCCTCGGCATGAGCCGGGAGCAGTTCTGCCAGGTCGTGCTGCTGCCCCAGGGCGACTTCGCGCGGTTCCTGCGCGCCGACGCGGAGGCACGGGGCCGGCTGCTGGGGCGCCTCTTCGACACCCGGCGGTTCGCCGAGGTGGAGAAGCGGCTCGCCGAGCGGCGCCGGGAGACGGAGGCACGCGTGCGGGAGGGCGACGCAGAGCTCGTCGCCGACGCCCACCGTATGCAGCAGGCCGCCGGGGACGCCATGGAGCTGCCGGAGCTCCAGCCGGGCGAGCCGGGCCTGGCCGAGGCCGTCGTCACCGCCGCGGCCGTGGCCCGCAGCACCGCCCGCGAGCAGCTGACGATCGCCCACTGCCGCCTCGCCGCCACCGAGTCCGCCCAGGCGACCGCCGAGCGCGCGCTGACGGACGTACGCGAACTCGGGCGGCTGCAGCGGCGGTTCGCGGAGGCCCGGGAACAGGCGGAGCGGCTGGAGGAGCGTGCCGAGGCCCACCACGAGGACCAGGCGCGCATGGAGCGGTCCCGCAAGGCCGAGGCGGTGGCACCGGCGCTGGAGCTGCGCGAGGCCGCCGAGACGGAACACCGCGGGGCGGTGGAGGCGGAGGCACGCGCGCGTGTGCTGGTGCGGGCGTCCGCAGGGGGCGGCGGCAGGCAGAACAGCGGACGGGACGACGGACAGGACGACGGACTCGCGGACGCGGGCGGTGCCGGACTCGCCGCCGCCGCTCGCCGTGCTGCCGAGGAGCTGGGCGGTCTGGAGTCGGCCCGGCGGGCCGAGCGGCGGCTGGCCGAACTCCTCGTGGAGCGGGCCGTTCTGGACCGGCAGGAGCGCGCCGACGCGGACGTCCTCCAGGAGGCGGAGTCCTGGCTGGCCGGCTGGGAGGAGACCCGTGCCGGTTACCTGAGCGCGGTCGAGTCCGCCCAGGAGGCCGCGACCCGCGCCGAAGGGCTCGCCGTGCAGCGGGAACCCGCCCGGGGGCGGCTCGCCGCCGCCCGTCGGCGGGACCGGCTCGCACGGGACGCGGACGACGCGCGACGGCACGTCCTCACCGCCACCGAGCGCGCCCAACTGGCCCGTGCCGAGTGGCTGGACGTCAAGGAGCGGCGGCTGAACGGCATCGCCGCCGAACTCGCCGCTCGGCTCACCGAGGGCGAGCCCTGCGCGGTCTGCGGCGCCGTCGACCATCCGGCACCCGCGCGCAAGGACGCCGGGCACGTCGGCCGGGAGACCGAGGAGCGCGCCCTGGCCGTGTTCCAGCGGGCCGACGAGGAGCGGGCCGAGACCGAACAGCGCCTCGGTCTCGTCGAGCGGGAGCTGGCCGCAGCCGAGGGCGAGGCCGGTGACACGCCCACCGAGGAACTCGCCGCGCTCGCCGATGAGTTGGAGCGGGAGTACGTCCAGGCCCGCGGCGGCGCCTCGACCCTGCACACCGCGCACGAGCGGCTGCGGCAGGCCGAGCAGGAACGCGACCGGCGTGTCTGCGCCCAGCAGGAGGCCGCCGTGGGCTCCGCCTCGCGGGTCGCGCGACGCGACGCCCTCGACCGTGAACGGAGCGCCCTGGAAACGGAGTTGGCGCAGGCGCGGGGCTCGGCCGACAGCGTGGCCGCCCGGGCCGCCCAGCTGGAGCGGCGGGTCGCGTTGCTCACCGAGGCCGCGGAGGCCGCGCGGGCCGCCGAGGACACCGCCCAGCGGCTCAAGGACGCCGACGCCCGGCTCGCCGACGCCGCGTACCGGGCCGGCTTCGACACCCCGCAGGCCGCCGCCGACGCCCTCCTCGACGCCGGCGCCCACCGCGAGCTGCAACGGCGCCTGGACGCCCGGCAGTCCGAGGAGTCCGCTGTCCGCGCCGTGCTCGCCGAGGCCGACACCGCGGCCGCCGCCCAGCAGCCGCCCGCCGACCTCACGACGGCACAGGACACGGCGGCCCTCGCGGCCCGGCGGCTGCGCGACGCCGCCTCCGCGCGCGACGCGGCCGCACGGCGCTGCACGGAACTGGACCGGCTCTCGGCCCGCACGGCCGAGGGCGTACGGCGGCTCGCGCCCCTGCGTGACGAGTACGACCGGGTGGCCCGCATGGCCGGCCTCACCGCGGGCACCTCGGCCGACAACGAACGCAAGATGCGCCTGGAGGCGTACGTCCTCGCGGCCCGTCTCGAACAGGTGGCCGCCGCCGCGACGGCACGCCTGCAGCGGATGTCGGCGGGGCGCTACACCCTCGTCCACTCCGACGACCGGGCCGGACGCGGCCGCAGCGGGCTCGGGCTGCATGTCGTCGACGCCTGGACCGGCCGTGAGCGGGACACCGCCACGCTCTCCGGCGGCGAGACGTTCTTCGCCTCGCTCGCCCTCGCGCTGGGCCTCGCCGACGTGGTGACCGACGAGGCGGGCGGGGTCCAGCTCGACACCCTCTTCATCGACGAGGGCTTCGGCAGCCTCGACGACCAGACCCTCGACGAGGTCCTCGACGTCCTGGACTCCCTGCGCGAACGCGACCGCAGCGTCGGCATCGTCAGCCATGTCGCCGACCTGCGCCGACGCGTCCCCGCCCAGCTGGAGGTCGTGAAGGGGAGATCCGGGTCGGTGGTGCGCCCGCGGGGCTACCGGCCGAGCGGGCGCCGGGGGAGCGGCGAGGAGTAGACCACGCTCGTCGTGACCGACCCGAGCGCGCCGATCTTCCCCGACACCTCCTCCAGATGCCGCATCGAACGGGCGGCGACCTTGATGACGAAGCAGTCGTCGCCCGTGACGTGATGCGCCTCCAGGATCTCGGGCGTCACGGCCACCAGGTCGTGGAACGGCTTGTAGTTGCCGTTGGGGTAGCGCAGCCGTACGAACGCCAGGATCGGCAGCCCCAGCCGCTCGGGGTCCACGACGGCCGCGTACCCCTGGATCACACCCGCCTCCTCCAGCCGCCGCACCCGCTCGGTGACCGCGCTGGGCGACATGGCGACGGCCCGCGCCAGCTCGGCGTAGCTGGCCCGTCCGTCCCGCTGGAGGACCTCGAGGATGCGCCAGTCGGTGGCGTCCGGGGAATACACGGTCATGGCCGATGGATAGCAGGGGAATCCCCGGTGGATCAAGGGACGCCCCGGGGATTCTCGCTTCAGCCGTCCGGCCCGGGGCCATAGGTTCTCGGTCATGACGACCGACACCGTGAACCCCGTCCTCCGCGTCGCCCCCGCCGCCCCGGCCGAGGCCGCGGCCTACTTCCGGGCGAGCCTCGTGTTCCACGCCGACGTCTCCGACGTGGCCGCAGCACTCGCCGCGGGCGGCGACCCCGGGTTCGTCGTCCTGGACTCCCGCTCCACCGACGCCTGGGACCAGGGCCACATCCCCGGCGCCGTCCACCTGCCCACCGCGCTCATCCCCGAGCAGGCCGAGCGACTCCTCGACAAGAACGTGCCCGTGGTGACGTACTGCTGGGGCCCCGGCTGCAACGGCGCCACCCGCGCCGCCCTCGCGCTCGCCGAACTCGGCTACCGGGTCAAGGAGATGCTCGGGGGCTTCGAGTACTGGGCGCGCGAGGGCTTCGCCTACGAGACCTGGGAGGGCAGTGAGCAGCGCGACGCCGACCCCCTCACGGTCCCGGTGGAGGCGGAGAACTGCGGCTGCTGACCGCCCACTTGGCGCTCAGTCCCGTACGACGTCCGGAACCGGCCGCAGGAAGCGGTGGTCCGCCGCCCCGAACTCCCCCTCGGGGCGGGCCGCCCGCAGGACCACCTCCAGCGCGGCGTCCGCGTCGCAGGCGTAATGGCCGCTGGCCCAGGCGGCGTTGGCCTCCACCACCGCCCAGCCCGAGCCGTCGACGAGACCCACGTCCACCACGATCGCGCTCGGCAGGCCCGCCCCCGCCGACGCCGTCATCCGCTCCGCGAAGGCCAGCACCTCGCCTCGGCGCGGGTCCTCCGCCAGCGGGGCGACATCCAGGGCGCCCCGGGTCGCGTACCGGCTGCCCGTGCGCACCTCGCCGTCCAGCAGGAACAGCCGGTACTCCACGGCGAACGCCACGATGTCGCTGACCAGCACCGGTTCCGTGCCGTCGACCGCGTCCGGCCCCGGCAGCCCGCCGCCGTCGGGGTAGACCCGGGCCGGGAAGCTCTTGTCGTTCGGCGGCTTCACGAACGCCGGGCGCCGAAGCCGCCACGCCTCGGCGATCGTGGTGAACTCCACGTCCCGCAGGGTGAGTTCGTACGGCAGCCGGGCCAGCCAGTCCTCCGGCGCCTCCAGCAGCCCGACCCCCAGCTCCCGCGCGACCGCGTCCGCGAACAGCGGACCGGCGTACAGCGAGGCACCCGCGGCCAGGCGGGATCCCTCCGGCACCCGCCAGTCGCGCAGCGTCTCCACGCGCGCCCCGCGCCGCCGTGCCGCGTCCGCGAGGGCGTGGCCGGTCGCGGTGACGCGCGGGGAGAGGAACAGGGTCCGAGTGATCGTCATGGGAGACGAGGGTGGCGTACGAGCGGGCCCGGGAACAGCGATTTTCCCGAAGCCCGCTCGCGCCCGTCGTGTCAGAGGCGCGCCAGCTCGTCCACCAGGTCGTCGAGGCCCAGCGACCCCTGGGAGAGGGCCGCCATGTGCCAGGACCTGAGGTCGAAGGCGTCACCCCGGCGCTCGCGCGCCTTCTCCCGGCCCAGCAGCCAGGCCCGCTCGCCGAGCTTGTAGCCGATCGCCTGGCCGGGAATGGTCAGGTAGCGGGTCAGCTCGCTCTCCACGAAGTCCGCCGGACGGCTGCTGTGCGCCCCGAAGAACTCCTGCGCCAGCTCGGGCGTCCAGCGCTCGCCGGGGTGGAACGGCGAGTCCGCCGGGATCTCCAGCTCCAGATGCATGCCGATGTCGACGATGACCCGCACCGCCCGCATCATCTGCGCGTCCAGATAGCCCAGCCGGTGCTCCGGGTCGGTGAGGAAGCCCAGCTCGTCCATCAGCCGCTCCGCGTACAGCGCCCAGCCCTCGGCGTTGGCGCTCACCATGCCGACGACGGCCTGGTACCGGGAGAGGTCCGCGGCGACATGCGCCCACTGCGCGAGCTGGAGGTGATGGCCGGGAACGCCCTCGTGGTACCAGGTGGAGACCAGGTCGTACACCGGGAAGCGGGTCTGGCCCATGGTGGGCAGCCAGGTGCGTCCCGGCCGCGAGAAGTCCTCCGACGGGGGCGTGTAGTAGGGAGCGGCGGCGCTCCCGGCGGGGGCGATCCGCGACTCCACCCGCCGGACCCGCTCGGCGAGTTCGAAGTGGGTGCCGTCCAGCGCCTCGATCGCCTGGTCCATCAGACCCTGCAGCCAGTCCCGGACCTCGTCGACGCCCTCGATGTGCTTGCCGTGCTCGTCGAGATGCGCGAGGGCCACCCAGGGCGTGGCCGCACCCGGCAGGACCCGCTCGGCCTCCTTCCTCATCTCCCCGAGGAGCCGGTGGTACTCCGCCCAGCCGTATGCGTACGCCTCGTCCAGGTCGAGGTCGGTGCCGTTGTAGTAGCGCGACCAGCGGGCGTACCGCTCCCGGCCGGCCGTGTCCGGCGCGCCCTCGACCGCCGGCGCGTACACGTCGCGCATCCAGTCCCGCAGCTCCACGACCGCCGCCGTCGCGGTACGGGCCGCCTCGTCCAGCTCCGCGCGCAACGCGTCCGGCGGCGACTCGGTTCCGGTGGCGACGAAGTCCTCGAACCAGCCGCGGCCGGCGCCGTCCGTGTCCGACCACTCGGTGAGCTGGCCGATGAAGGTGGCGGTCGGGCGCGGCGCCCCGTACAGCTTGCGCTCCAGGCCGAGCGCCAGGGACTCGCGGTAGCCGGCGAGGGCCGCCGGCACCGCGCGCAGCCGTTCGGCGATCGCCGCCCAGTCCTCGGCGGTCCGCGTGGGCGTCACGGTGAACACCTCGCGCACATGGTGCGCCGGCATCCCCAGGTTGCCGACCGCGCGGAGCCCCTCCTCGGCCTCGTGCACGGCCAGCTCCGCGGTCAGGCGCTCGCGCAGGAGGCGCGCGCACCGGCGCTCGATGTCACTGTCCGCGCCGGGCCGCCGCTCCGCCTCGGCGAGCTCCGCCAGGGTGTCCCGGGCCAGCCGCGCCCGCGCCTCCTGGCCCGCGGGCGAGTAGTCGGGCAGACGGCTCGAACTCTCCGCCACGCCTAGGTAGGTACCGGTGACCGGGTCGAGGGCGATGAGGCCGTCGACGTAGGCGTCGGCGACCGCGCGGGGAAGCGGGTTGGTGGTCTGTGACATGCGCACCATCCTCGTACGGGGAGATGCGCACGTCACGGCGTTTGAGCTGACGGCGTAGCACGGTGTCGCGCGTTTGAGCCGGGAGGCGTCGCGGTGTTCGAACCGGCCGCGCGGTGTTCTCACCCGGCACCCGGCGGCAGCAGCGGTCCGCAGTCCCACTGCTGGAAGATGAGCCGGGTCTCCACCCGGGCCACCTCGCGCCGCGCGGTGAACTCGTCGAGGACCAGCCGCTGCAGGTCCGCCATGTCGGCGACCGCCACATGCACCAGGTAGTCGTCGGGACCGGTGAGATGGAAGACGGTCAACGCCTCCGGCAGCGCCCGGATCCGCTCCACGAACGGCCCCACCAGCTCCCGCCGATGCGGCCTGACCTGCACCGACAGCAGAGCCTGCAGTCCCCGCCCCAGCTTGGCCGGATCCAGCCGCAGCTGATGCCCGACGATCACGCCCGAGCGGCGCAGCCGCGTCACCCGGTCCAGGCACGTCGACGGCGCGACCCCGACCTGCGCCGCGAGGTCGCGATAGGTGGTCCGGGCGTCGTTCTGCAGCAGCCGCAGCAGTTGCAGATCCACCGGGTCCAGTACGACAGATTCGGCCATCGGCCGAACGTAGCACGGTGTTCGAATCCCGTGACCCGTGCGTTGTTCACTCTGCGATGCATGGACTCAGCCGCAGCGAGCACGCACGCGCACGCGTACAACGACGTACGTACGTCCCCGGCACCCCGCGCACTGGCCACGGAGGCCGTGCACGCCGGACGGGACGACCTGGCCCGGCAGGGCCTGCACACCCCGCCGATCGACCTGTCCACCACCTATCCCTCCTACGACAGCCGCGCCGAGGCGGCCCGGATCGACGCCTTCGCCGCGACGGGCGCGGAACCCGAGGGCCCGCCGGTCTACGGACGACTGGGCAATCCCACCGTCGCCCGCTTCGAGACCGCCCTCGCCCGTCTGGAGGGCACCGGGAGCGCCGTCGCCTTCGCCAGCGGGATGGCCGCCCTGAGCGCGGTCCTGCTCGCCCGCGCCTCCCTGGGGCTGCGGCACGTCGTGGCCGTACGCCCCCTCTACGGCTGCAGCGACCACCTGCTGACCGCCGGACTGCTCGGCTCGGAGGTCACCTGGACCGACCCGGCCGGCATCGCGGACGCCCTGCGCCCCGACACCGGCCTGGTGATGGTCGAGTCCCCGGCCAACCCGACCCTCGCCGAGGTCGACCTGCGGGCCGTCGTCCACGCCTGCGGCTCGGTCCCGCTGCTCGCCGACAACACCTTCGCCACACCGGTCCTCCAGCGCCCCGCAGAGCAGGGCGCACGGTTCGTCCTGCACAGTGCCACCAAGTACCTCGGCGGACACGGAGATGTTCTGGCGGGCGTGGTCGCCTGCGACGAGGAGAGCGCGGGCCAGTTGCGGCAGATACGGTTCGCCACCGGCGGCGTCCTGCACCCGCTCGCCGGCTACCTCCTGCTCCGCGGCCTGTCCACCCTCCCGGTCCGGGTCCGCGAGGCGTCCGCGACCGCCGCCGAACTGGCCCGCCGCCTCACCGCCGACCCACGCGTGGCCCGCGTCCACTACCCGCGCCTCGGCGGCGCGATGATCGCCTTCGAGGTCCACGGCGACCCGCACGAGGTGATCGCCGGAGTCCGCCTGATCACCCCGGCGGTCAGCCTGGGCAGCGTGGACACCCTCATCCAGCACCCGGCGTCCATCAGCCACCGCATTGTCGACGCGACAGACCGCAGGGGCGCGGGCGTGAGCGACCGCTTGCTGCGCCTGTCGGTGGGCTTGGAGGACGTGGAGGACCTGTGGAGCGACCTGGACTGCGCTTTGGGGGGCGCCTGCGCACCCCCTCCAGGGGCGCGGGGCGATGACATATGCGGCTCCGCCGCGTGGGCGCGACCAGCCACGACGAGTCCGCAGCCGCGATCGATCCCGCACCCCCAGGGCGCTTAGACGTTCCCCAACTCACCAGAGTGAGAGAACGACTCCTTGACCACCCCCACAGAATCCAGCCGAGCCGTGATCACAAGAGTCCCCTCCTCGATCTGGTAATCAAGGGGCAACCCAAGCCCCCGCATCGCGGCCACCATCCCCGTGTTGGACGACTGCGTCACCGCGTACACACTCGCGCACCCCGCCTCGACGGCCATCGCGACCAGCCGTTCGAGCAGCTCACGTCCGATGCCACGCCGCTGCCACTGGTCCTCGACGAGCAGCGCGACCTCCGTCTCGTCCCCGTCCCACAGGAGGTGCCCCAGCCCGACGATCCGCCCGGAGGGCGTCCACACCGCGAGGGTGCGCCCGAACCGGGGACTGAGCAGGTGGTTGAGATAGCGGTCGGCGTCGCCGACAGGCCCGTGGTACCGCAGGGCGAGCGTCCGAGCCGAGCACCGCTCGTGCATCGCCCTGGCCGCCTCCAGGTCCCCGGTGTCGGCCCGGCGCACGGTGATGTCGTTGCCCTCGGGCAGCGTCAGCACGTCCTGGCCGCGCGGGATCCGCGGACCGAGCCGGGCGTCCAGCTCGACCAGGGCACGCGCGCGTGCGAACTCGGTCGGGGTGAACGGCAGATACGGCCGCTCCACGGTGATCACTCCGCCTTCCGGCGCCCGCAGGCGCATCACGGTGTCCTCCAGTACTCCTTCGACGGGTACGTCCGTTGCCCCCTGGCCACGGCCGTCGGCGGGCGTGGCGGGCAGCGAGCGGATCGTGCACCGGCCGAGCAACTGCCGCAGCGCGAGCGGCAGTTCCGCCGCGTCGAGGGCGGTGCGGGTGGCGAGACCGAGGACCCGGGTCGGCGCGTCCACCAGGTCGTGGGCGTCGGCCCGCTCGATCCAGGTGCCCGTGCCGCCCGCGCCGGCGACGGCACGGGTCATGTCGGCCGAGGCGAGCGCGGCCGGGGCGCGCAGCAGGAACTCGTCCACAGTGTCCTCGCCCAGCGGATGCGTCTGCAGGCTCAGGATGTCCACGCGGTGCCCCGCCAGCGCCGTGCACAGCGCGGCCAGGGAGCCCGGCGCGTCCTTCACCGTCGTCCGCATCCGCCACAGGGTGCTTGCCGCGCCGCCGGCGCCGGGCCCGGCCTGCTCCTCCGGGGAGGACGGCCGGGCACCGGTATCACTCGCGGGCGGCGGGTCTTCGTGGCGGCGTGGCGTCCAAGCGGCCTTGAAGAACGCGCAGAGGGCGGCAATTGTCACGTCAGACTTGTTTCGACTCATGCAGCCACTGTGAAGGAGCGGTGTTGCGTGATCACGAACGGTTTGTGACTGACGGGTAAAGGCCGCGAATGCCCGTTTTGTTAACTCTTCTACGACTACTGCTCCGCCGTCACTGCCCCACGCGCCCCGGCTGCAGCACCTGGGTGAACAGCACGGTGCCGTCCTGCTCGCGCAGTCGCACCGTCAGCTCCCCGCTGTCGCCGTCGATGTCGACCTCGCCGAAGAACTGGTACCCACCCGCCGGGGACACGTTGGCCACCGTCGGAGCCTTCACGAACACCCGCTCCGGGCCGAACGTGCCGTCGAGCGCGTTGGCCGGGAAGGCCCCCGCGTTGAGCGGGCCGGAGACGAACTCCCAGAACGGCTCGAAGTCGGTGAACGCGGCCCGTGAGGGCTGGTAGTGCTGGGCCGAGGTGTAGTGCACGTCGGCGGTCAGCCACACCGTGCCGGTGATCCGCCGGTGCTTGACGAACCGCAGCAGCTCGGCGATCTGCAGCTCACGGCCGAGCGGAGCGCCCGGGTCGCCCTGCGCCACGGCCTCGATGTTCGCCCTGCCCTCGGTGGTGTCCGGCACGACCAGGCCGAGCGGCATGTCGGCGGCGATCACCTTCCACACCGCGCGCGAGCGCGCCAGCTCCCGCTTGAGCCACTCCAGCTGCTCCCTGCCGAGGATGCCCTGCGGGTCCACCGTCTGGTCGTCGGCCGAGTTGGCGTTGCGGTACGTCCGCATGTCCAGCACGAACACGTCGAGCAGCGGACCGTGCCGCAGCACCCGGTGGACGCGGCCCTCCTTGCGGCCCGGCTGGAGCGTCGAGATCGGGAAGTACTCGCTGAACGCCCGCCGGGCGCGCGCCGTGAGGACGTCGATGCTCTTCTCCGTGTAGCGGGTGTCGGTGGCGGCGATCACCTCGCCCGGGTACCAGTTGTTACGGACCTCGTGGTCGTCCCACTGGATGATCGACGGCACCTGGGCGTTGAACCGGCGCAGGTTCTCGTCCAGCAGGTTGTAGCGGAAGTTGCCGCGGAACTCCGCGAGGGTCTCGGCCACCTTGGACTTCTCCTCGGTGACGATGTTCCGCCACAGGGAGCCGTCGGGCAGCGCCTGGGTCGCGGCGAGGGGGCCGTCGGCGTAGACGTTGTCGCCGGAGCAGATGAAGAAGTCGGGGTCGAGCTTGGCCATCGCGTCGTAGATGCGGTATCCGCCGAGCTCGGGGTTGATGCCCCAGCCCTGGCCGGCCAGGTCACCGGACCACAGGAAGCGCACCCCGCGCCGGCGTCCGGCGGGCACCGTGCGGAAGGTGCCGGTGACCGGCTCGCCGGTGCGGCGCGGATCGTCCGGGTCCGCCAGGGTCACGCGGTAGTGGATCTGCTCGCCCGCGGGCAGCCCGTGCAGCCGGGTCGTGCCGGTGAGGTCCGTACCGGCGCCCAGGAGGGGGCCGTACCAGCGCCGGGCGTGCCGGAACGATTCGGTGGCGGCCGTCTCCACGATCATTCGCGCCGGACGGTCGGAACGCACCCACACCAGACCGGAGTCCGAGGTCACGTCCCCGGTCTGCACACCCCAGTCGGCCCGGGGCCGTCCGGACAGGGCCAGCGCCGGCGCCGCGCCGGCCGCGACGGGCAGGGTCAGGGCCGCGGACGCGGCCAGCGAGCCGCGCAGGACACTGCGGCGCCCGGGCAGGTGAAGGTGTGACATGGGAGGGCCTCCAGGGACGGGATCCGGCCGATGTGCACCGCCACAACTACTGGTGCACCGCAGCGCACACGGAAACCCCAGGTGAACAACTTCCCGCACCCCCACGGGAGTCGACCCGCCCGCGTCTGTCCCTGTCCCCGTGTCCCTGTCCCTGTCCCCGTGCCCGTCCCGGAGACGCTCCCCTCGTCGGCCGTACGGCGTCCCCGGCCCGTTCCTCGCCTCACCCGGACGGCTCAGCGGCTGCCGTCCAGGATCACTCGGGCGACCAGCGCCGGGTCGTCGTTCATCGGGCAGTGGCCGCAGCCGGGGAGGCGGACCAGGCGGGCGGCGGGGATGATCTGCTTGGCGCGGATGCCCTGGCGGCGGACGAGGAGCCAGTCGCGGGTGCCCCAGCCGACGGTGACCGGGACACCGGGGATGTCGTCCGTGAACTGCACGGTCGTGCCCGCCCGCAGGGTCTGGTCGAAGCCCGTGGCCTGGGCCAGCGCGAGCGTCTCGGCGACCACGGCCTCGGGCGCGCGCCGACCGGGGCGGGCGTAGATCGTGCTGGTCAGGGCCGTGCGGCCGGCCGCGGTACGGGACAGCTGCTCGACCAGGGGCAGGGGCAGCCGACGGGAGATGTGGCGCATGGTGAGCAGGACACCGAAGGCGTACCGGCGTTCGGCCTCCGACCAGAACCCGGCGGGGGACAGCGCGGTGACGGACCGTACGAGCTTCTCGCGGCCGAGCTCCAGGGCGAGCAGGCCGCCGAGGGAGTTGCCCGCGACATGCGGCCGTTCGAGTTCCAGGCTCTCGCAGAAGGCGGCGAACACGGCGGTCGTGGTGGGCAGGTCGTAGGCGAGCCCGTCCGGCAGCGCCGGGGAGACACCGAAGCCCGGCAGGTCCACGGCGATGACGTCCCGCTCGGCGGCCAGGATGTCCACCACCGGGTCCCAGGCCTGCCGGTGATGGCCGATCCCGTGCAGCAGCAGGAGCGGATCGCCGCTGCCCACCCGCTTGTAGGACACGGTGACCGGCTGCGGGCCACTGGGGGTGGTGACCGGGAAGGAGACGGTGGCGGGCATGGGGGAGCTCCTCGTCTGGACGGACCGGCTGACGCCGTAGACAGCTTGTCAGCAATTGCTACCGACGGGTAGCCCTCCAGGTGCCGCAACCCCGGGCGAGGTCAACGGGGGGTGTGCAGTTCCAGGTTGAAGTCGGCGTGCCCGAAGTGGCGCATGAGGTTCAGCCACAGCGGCAGCCACATCTCCACACCCCGCGCCGCCTGGATGCCACCCAGGTCCAGCACCCGGTCCGCCGGCCACCCGAACTCCCCGAGCAGCGCCGTGACCTGCGCCTTCGCCTCCGCGTCCGCGCCGCACACGAAGATCTGGTGCCGGCCCGGCACACGCGCGGGATCGACCATCACCTGGCAGTTGACGGTGTTCAGCGACTTCACCACGCGTGCGTGCGGAAACGCCCGCTGGATCTGCTCGCCCACGCTGTCCGACTCCACGGGCGACAGCCGCACCTCGCCGTCCTCGAACGACAGCGGGTTGGAGACGTCCACCACGACCTTCCCGCCGAGGTTGTCCGCCCCGGCCGCCTCCAGCGCGGCGAGCGCCACCTGCCCCGGCACCGCGTTCACGACCACCTCGGCGCCCGCTGCGGCCTCGGCGAACGTACCGGCGGAGGCGCCCGCGCCCATGCTCGCGGCCCACTCCCGGCCCACCGGGTTGTCCTTCGTGCGCGAACCCAGGGTCACCTCGTGACCCAGTTCCACCAGCTTCCCGCCGAGCGTACGACCGACCTGCCCGGTGCCCAGCACCCCGTACCGCATCGCGACCTCCCGATTTCCGGATGTCTCCGGACCACTGCCGACTCGGTCATTGTGTGCCGGGAGCCCGGATTCCGCCCGGACAGCACCGGGCGCATCCGCTCTCCCGGCGTGCGCCGGTAGGCCTTCCGGCGGATCGCGGATTGGTCTTGACCAAGGGTGGGGGCCGTTTTATGGTCGCAGACAAGTGCAACAACCTTTAATAAACAAGGGCGCGAAATACGCCGCCGGACCACGGTGATTGCGGAGGACAGGGTGGGGACCACGCAACTGGAATCGGTACCGGAACCGAAGTACTGGCATCTCAAGACCGTGCTCAGCGAGGCGCTCGACTCCGAGTTCGCCGTCGGCGAGATCCTGCCGAACGAGCGCGAGCTGGCCGCCCGCTTCGGTGTCGCCCGCGCGACGCTGCGCCAGGCCCTGGAGCAGCTCGAACTGGAAGGCCGGCTGCAGCGCCGCCGCGGCGTCGGTACGACTGTCGCACCGCCCCGGATGGGCGTTGCCGTCGGCTCGGAGCGGCAGGGCTGGCCGGGTGGCGGGGACGACGCCTGGAGCTGCGTCGACAGCGCCCTCACGGTCCCGCCGGCCGCCGTCGCCACGGCCCTGGAGACCCCGCGCGATCAGGCCGTGCACGTGGTGCGCCGCTCCCGCGTCTCCCACGGTCAGCCGGTCGCCGCCGAACTCCTCTACGTCCCGGCCGCCTCCGTGCCCGGCCTGACCGCCATCGACAGCCCGTCCGAGGCGGCACGCGCGCGTGCGGTGCTGCGCGAACTGCAGCACCTTGAACTGCAGGGCCAGGACCGCGCCGTGGAACTGGGCTCGGCCCGCGCGGACGACGCCAGGGAACTCGACCGGCTGCCCGGTGCCCCCGTCCTCGTCGTCACCACCCGCTTCTTCGCGGGGAGCCGTACCGCCGCCCTCTCCGTCGCCACGTATCGCGCTGACACGTGCCGCCTGACGTTCGGCGCCTCGGGTGGGGTGGAGATACACCACGGTCCGGAACGCCAGGCGTCCTGACGGCCCAAGCCCCAAGCCCCAAGCCCCGCGCCCCGGAACTCCTCCGGGGCGCGGCGCGTTTCACAGGTGACGTCCCGTCACCGTTCCCTCCACCGCGAACAGTTGCTCCTCCGCATGGTCCAGCGCCAGCCGCAGGGCCCCCGTCGCCACCGCCGCCTCGCCCAGCATCGACAGCGCCACCCGCGGCGGTCGCAGACAGTAGCGCGCCAACTCCCGCCGCAGCGGCTCCAGTACGCCGTCGATCCCGGCCGCCCAGCCGCCGACGACGACCAGCTCCGGGTCGAGGGCGAGGACCAGCGCGGCCACGTCGTGGACGAGCCGCTGGAGGAAGCGGTCCACGGCGGCCCGCGCCTGCTCGTCGCCCTCACGGGCCCGGGCGAACACCTTGGCCACCGCCTGCTCGTCCAGCGGATGCAGCGGTTCCCCCGTCGTCGACAGCAGGGTCTCCGGGGTCACCTCCCGACCCAGCAGATGCAGCGCCCCGATCTCCCCGGCCGCCCCGCCGTACCCCCGGTGCAGCCGCCCGCCGATCAGCGAACCGGCGCCCGGACTCAGCCCGGCCAGGACGAACACGACGTCGTCGGACTCGGTGGCCGATCCCTTCCAGTGCTCGGCGACGGCCGCCGCGTTGGCGTCGTTCTCCACCAGCACGGGGCACTTGAAGGAGCGGCTCAGCCGGTCGCCCAGCCGCAGCCCGGTCCACTCCGGCAGCGCCGTGCCCAGCCGTACGGTCCCGTCCGCCTCGACGATGCCGGGTGTGGCCACCCCCACCGCCCGCAGCGAGTCGCGTGGCACGCCCGCCCGGCGCAGCAGTTCGGCGACCGCAGCGCGCAGCCGCTCCAGCCGCTCGTCCGCGGACGCCGTCTCGTCGACGTCCTTGGCCTGCGAGCCCAGCAGCCGCCCGTCCAGGTCGGCCAGCAGCGCCGCCACCCGGTGCGGGCCGATCTCCAGGCCCAGCAGATGCCCGGCCTCCGCACGGAACCGGAACCGCCGCGCCGGCCGCCCCTGCCGCCGGGCGACACTCTCGTCGGCCGCCTTCTCCACGACGAGCCCCGCCTCGATGAGGTCCTCGACGACCCCCTCGACGGTCGGCCGGGACAGCCCGGTCACCCGTGTGATCTCCGTGAGCGTCGCGCAGTCCACGGCACGCAGAGCGTGCAGCACCACCGCGGAGTTGATCCTGCGCAGCAGCGAGGGATCCCCGCCGGTCAGCCGCCCCAACGTCCGTCCTCCCAGCTCGTGCGCGTGATGGCCGGATCGTACTCGGCGGGGACGAGCCGGGCGAGTGCGGAATCCGTACCGATGCCGTCACACACCGTCTCAACCCGGCGCCACGAAGCCCGACTCGTACGCCGTGATCACCGCCTGCGTGCGGTCGCGCGCCCCCAACTTCGCCAGCACCGCGCTCACATGCGACTTCACCGTCTCCGTGCCCACCACGAGCCGCCGCGCGATCTCCGCGTTGGACAGCCCGCGCGTCATCAGCCGCAGCACCTCGGCCTCCCGCTCGGTCAGCGGGGCCCGCTCCAGGGTCTCGCGGGCCGCACGGTTGCCGCCCGCCTCGCCGTACTCGGCGGCCAGCCGCCGCACCGACGCCGGGAACAGCAGCGACTCGCCCTCCGCGACCAGCCGTACCGCGTGCACGATCTCGGCGGGCCGGGCCCGCTTCAGCAGGAACCCGTCCGCGCCCGCCCGCAGCGCCTCGTACACGTACTCGTCGTTCTCGAAGGTGGTCACGCCCAGGATCTTCGGCGGCCAGTCCACCGTCCGCAGCACGGCGCGCGTCGATACCGTCCATCAGCGGCATACGGACGTCCATGGCGACCACGTCGGGCCGCAGTTGCCGCACCAGCGGGATCACCGCGGCCCCGTCCGCCGCCTCTCCCACGACCTCGATGTCGCCCTGCGCCTCCAGCACGGCCCGAAGACCCGCGCGGACCAGGGGTTCGTCGTCGACGAGGAGTACGGTCACCGGCATCCGGCCAGCGTAGATCAGCGCAGCGGCAGCTCCGCGCGCACCTGCCAGTCGCCCGCGTCCGGCCCGGTCGCGGCGTGTCCCCCGAGCAGAGCCGCGCGCTCGCGGATCCCGCGCAGCCCGGTGCCCCGCCCGGGGCCGGGTATGCCGGCCGTCAGCGGATTGCGCACCTCGAGGCGCAGCACACCCTCCACGACACCCACCCGGACCCGGACGGCTCCCGCGTGCCGCAGCACATTGGTGAGCGCTTCCTGAAGGATCCGGTAGCCCTCCCGCGACACCGGTCCCGGCACGCCCTCCAGCGGCCCGGTCAGCTCGGCGTCGACCTTCGCGCCGGACGCCCGCGCGGACTCCAGGAGCCGGTCCGCCTCGGCGAGCGTCGGTCTGCCGCTCACCGGACGCTCCGCCTCGCGCAGCACCCCGAGCACCCGCTCCAGATCCGCGAGCGCGGAGCGTGCGCGGTCCTGCTCGCCACAATGGCGTTCTCGGCGCTGGCCGGCATCGACACCGACGGCGACGACTCCGACCCCCTGTTCTCCGTCTTCTTCGGGGTGAGCTTCGGCCAGATCGCGGCGGTCGCCTTCGGTACGACGGCCGTGTCCGCCGAGTTCCAGGGCGGCGCCCTGCGGGTGTCGCTGGCCGCCGTACCGCGGCGGGGCCGCTGGTTCGCCGCCAAACTGACGGCGATCGCCCTGTCGGTCCTGGCGGTCGGCCTGGTCACGGGCCTGGCGACCCTCGCCGTGGGCAGCGCGATGCCGGGCGACCAGGCGGGCGGCCCGGACCTGGCCGAGAGCCTGCGCGGGGTGATCGGCTGTGCCCTCTACCTGACGCTGATGGCCCTGCTCGCCGCAGGTCTCACGTCGGTCCTGCGCAGCGGAACGGGGGCGCTCGGCATCCTGATCCCCTTCCTGCTGATCGTGTCCTTCGTCGTCGGCGACATGTCCGGCAACGCCGCCGACTTCCTGCCCGACCGGGCCGGCCAAGTCGCGCTCCACAGCGGCTGGGACGGCAGCCTCGGGCCCTGGACGGGGCTCGCGGTGACGGCCCTGTGGACGACGGCCGCGGTCACGGCGGGAGCGTGGCTGGTGCGACGCCGGGACGCCTGAGCGGAGCGCGGTGCGCGTCGCGGAGGCGGAGCGGTCGCGGAACACGGCCGCTGGGTTGCCCTCGGCGTGGCCGACCTCGACCCGGACGACGAGATACGACTCCTCCTCGTCGTCACGGAGACGGACCCGCCTCGACCCGCGGTCAGCCCTCCGCCGCCACCCGCAGCCGCGCGAACTCCTCCGCCATGGTCGCCGCCGTCCAGTGGGCGTTGAGGCCGCTGGGGTTCGGCAGCACCCACACCTGCGACTCCCCGATCACCCGCTCCTGCGGCCCCACCGAGGCCTTCCGGTCGCCGAAGGCGGCCCGGTAGGCGGTCACGCCGACCACCGCGAGCCGGCGGGGCTTGAGGCGCGTCACCTTCTCGCTCAGCAGCCGTCCGCCCTCGCGGTACTCCTCGGCGCTCAGCTCGTCGGCCCGCGCGGTCGCCCGCGCCACCACGTTCGTGATGCCGAGGCCGTACGACAGCAGCTCCGCCTGCCCCGCCGGCTTCAGCAGCCTCGGCGTGAAACCGGACAGGTGCAGCACCGGCCAGAAGCGGTTGCCGGGACGGGCGAAGTGGTGACCGGTCGCGGCCGTCATCAGCCCGGGGTTGATCCCGCAGAACAGCACACGCAGACCGCCCGCGACGACGTCCGGTACGAGACGGTCGCGGGCGGCCTCCAGCTGAGCCTGGGTGAAGCGGGGCGAGCGGGTCAGAGGATCGCCCCGGGGGTGTAACCGGCCGCCTCCGGACGCTGTTTCACGATCTCCTCGATCCGGCCGACGACCGTGGCCACCTGCGCGGCCGCCGCGCCCGTGAAGGACAGCTTGTCGGCCATCAGGGCGTCCAGCTGGGCGCGGTCGAGCGGGAGGCGCTCGTCGGCGGCCAGCTTGTCCAGCAGCTCGTTGCGCTCGGCGCCCTGCTCGCGCATGGCGAGGGCGGAGGCGACGGCGTTCTCCTTGATCGCCTCGTGTGCGAGCTCACGGCCCACGCCCGCGCGCACCGCGCCCATCAGCACCTTGGTGGTGGCGAGGAACGGCAGGTAGCGGTCCAGCTCCCGGGCCACGACCGCCGGGAAGGCGCCGAACTCGTCGAGCACCGTCAGGAACGTCTCCAGCAGACCGTCCAGCGCGAAGAACGCGTCCGGCAGGGCCACGCGGCGCACCACCGAGCAGGAGACGTCGCCCTCGTTCCACTGGTCGCCCGCCAGCTCACCGGTCATCGACGCGTAGCCGCGCAGGATGACCATGAGGCCGTTGACGCGCTCGCAGGAGCGGGTGTTCATCTTGTGCGGCATCGCCGAGGAACCGACCTGGCCGGGCTTGAAGCCCTCGGTCACCAGCTCGTGCCCGGCCATCAGCCGGATCGTCTTGGCGAGCGAGGAGGGGGCGGCCGCGAGCTGCACCAGCGCCGTCACGACCTCGTAGTCCAGCGAGCGCGGGTAGACCTGGCCCACGGAGGTGAACGCCTGCGAGAAGCCCAGGTGGGCCGCGATCCGGTCCTCCAGCTCGGCCAGCTTGCCCGCGTCCCCGCCCAGCAGGTCCAGCATGTCCTGCGCCGTCCCGACCGGGCCCTTGATCCCGCGCAGCGGGTAGCGGCCGAGCAGCTCCTCGACCCGGCCGTACGCCACGAGCAGCTCGTCGGCGGCCGTCGAGAAGCGCTTGCCGAGGGTGGTGGCCTGCGCGGCCACGTTGTGCGAGCGGCCGGCCATGACCAGCTCGCCGTACTCGCCGGCCAGCCTGCCGAGGCGCGCCAGCACGGCCACCGTGCGGTCGCGGACCAGCTCCAGCGAGAGACGGATCTGCAGTTGCTCGACGTTCTCCGTGAGGTCGCGGGACGTCATGCCCTTGTGGACCTGCTCGTGCCCGGCGAGGTCGTTGAACTCCTCGATCCGCGCCTTCACGTCGTGCCGCGTGACCTTCTCGCGCTCGGCGATGGAGGCGAGGTCGACGGTGTCCAGGACACGCTCGTAGTCGGCGATCGCCGTGTCCGGCACCTCGATCCCGAGGTCCTTCTGGGCTTTCAGCACGGCGAGCCAGAGCTGACGCTCCAGCTTCACCTTCTGCTCGGGCGACCAGAGCGTGGCGAGCTCGGCGGAGGCGTAGCGTCCGGCGAGGACGTTCGGGATGCGGGGCTTGGCGGGCGCAGAAGTCACGTGTACGGAGTTTACCTGCCGTCCGCAGGGGCCTTCGGACGGTCCACGGAGCCCGTTGTGCGCAGGTGAGGGCCCTGCCCGACGGCGTGTGGCGTCCGCCGCGGACGCCGCTCCGGCTCGCCTCCCCGCTGTCAGGCGGGCAGTGCCCGTTCCGGCACGCCGTTGCGGGCCTGCCAGGCGGTGAGATGGGCGCGCGCGGCGGACTCGGCGCGTATGCGGGCCGAAAGGGGGACCGGCTGCCGGCACAGGGCGTCCAGGGCGTCGAGCATCCGGTCGGCGAAACGCCGGCCCAGAGGCGTCAGCCGCCCCGAGGCCAGGATGACGAGGGTGGCGTCACGAGCGGCCAGGCGCCAGCGCGCGAACTGGACGTGCGCCTCGGTCTGCAGTGTCGGCCCGGTCTCCCGCCGGCGCGCCCAGAACAGGGCGACGCCCAGATGCGCGTACGCCCCGTGGAAGAGGCCGATCAGCGGGCGTGGATCGGGGCGCCAGGGGGCGTAGAAGCGGTCCGGGCCCTCGGAAGGCTCCAGCAGGTCGAACAGGTGCAGTACGGCGGCGAACTTGTTGTGCTGCATCTCGTGCGCCATGGTCACCGCGAAGCCGGTCGCCGTGGCCGGCCGGGACATGCCCACGCAGCCGAACATCTCCGCGGTGCTCCCGCTCACCGAGCCCTGCCCGCTCCTCACCAGCGGCACCAGCAGGCGCGTGTCGGCCGCCAGTTCCCCGTACGTCTCCGGGTGCTCCGCGCGCAGCATCGCGCACCCCGGGCGTGCCACGGCCCGCCACCGGCCCACCTCCGGAGTGCGGGGGCCCGGCGGGCGGACGGCGTTGGGAAAGCCCGGCTGGTCGAGGACGTCGAGGAGGAGCGGAGCGCCGGGCGCCAGGGTGGAGAGGTGGCGAGGGGTGTGCCATCGCCCTCCGGAAGGCGTCAGGACCACGGGGGCTTCCCGGTGCTCCGGCGCGGTCCACCAGCCCGGTTCCCTCGCAGGCTCCGGAGCGAACGGCGGGTCCGGCGGGTCAGTGTCCCGCCGCGGCCCCCGTTCCTCCCGGACACGCGGCTCCTGGCGAGGGCCGGGTCGCCCCGGTTTCTCGCGTGGTCCGGACAGGGTCACCCGGGCCGTCCCGTCCGTGCCGACGACGACCTCCGCGGTTCCGCCGTACGGGGCATCGGCGCGGGGGAAACAGGCGCGGCCGAGTGAGGGCAGCGCCATCCACGGCCCCTCCACCTGCCAGGCCAGCCGCACCGGCAGTCCCGCGCGCACCGCGGCCGCGGCCGCCAGCGCCGTGAACCGGCCCAGCGCGGCCCGGCCCGGGTCCGGGCCCCGCCGCAGCGCTGCGAGCAGTCCGAACAGGGCCGGACCGGCAGCCGGGTGCTTGAGGACGGTCGCCCCGGCGGCCGGGTCCGCGCGGGTGGCGGCGGCGAGGAGCTCCCAGGCCCGGGCGGCCTCCTCGGCGACCGCGCCACCGGTCTCCCGGGCCGCGGCCGTCACGGCGTAGGCGCAGGCCAGCCTTCTGCTGTGCTCGGCACGGGCGAGCAGCCGCAGGGCCTCGGCACCGCCGCCTCCCATGGCGACCGCGTCGAACAGCGCGCTCGGCATCCGGTGCGGGGGCGGCGTGATGCCCTCGCCCCGTCCGTGCTCACCGTTCTCGCCCGTCACTCCGCGCCGTCCGGGCCGGGCAGGCCGTTCTCGCGGCGAGGGCCCTGGGGGGCCGGGCCCCGCGGGCGAGGTGCCGCCGTGAGCCGGCCGAGGTCCGCCGTCAGCCGTTCCCGGACCCGTCCGATCAGCGTGCCGAGTTCCGTGCAGTAGACACTCGGATTCGCGAAGCCGGTCGTCCGGCGATAGCGGGTCGCGTAGTGTCCACCGCCGCACACCTGGTGCAGGGAGCAGGCCCGGCACGTGGGACACAGGCCCTCGCGGCCCCACTGCCGGGCAGCGACTCCGGGATGGCGCAGAAGATCGTCGAAGGTGTGCCGCCATACGTCGAGGCCGGTGCGGGACGCGCCGTCGTACGCGGTGCGCAGGGCGTCGTCCTGGGCGAGGGAGCCGTCGCTCTCCACCACCGCGTAGCGCACCGGGCGTATGCCCAGGGACTCCGTGCGCGGGGCGCCTCCGAGCAGCAGGGCGAGCAGATCGTCCAGGAGGCGGACGCGGGTCTCACGGACCGGCGCGCCGTACCAGCGCTCGAAGACGGCCCAGAGCCAGTCGGCGTAGGGCGTTCGCCGGGCGGGCGCGGGCAGCCCCGGGGGTGGGGTGTCCCAGTTGCCGAGCGGGAGCAGGAAGTCCACCGTCGGCGGCGAGTACGCCAGCAGGCTCTCGTAGGTGCGCACCGGGTCGTTGCGCAGGTCGACCGTGCACAGCAGGCCCCCGAACAGCCGGCGGTACTGCTCCTGGCCGAGCAGACGCAGCCCGGTGTGGACACGGGAGTGGCTGCCGCGGCCGTCGGCCGACCGCCGGTGCCGGTCGTGCGCGGCCCGGCCGCCGTCGGTGCTGACCCCGACGCGGATGTCCAGCTCGCCCAGCAGGTCCAGCCGTCGCCCGGTCAGCCGGGTGCCGTTGGTCTGCAGGGACAGGTGCAGGCGTACTCCGTTCCCGGCGGTCGAGCGCAGCGTCCGTGCCAGCTGGGTGAGTTGGGCGTCAGAGAGGAGGAGCGGCTCGCCTCCGTGCAGCACCACGCCCGCCTCGGTGATGCCGTGCGCGGACAGGTGCGCGGTCATGCGTTCCGCCGTGCGTGCGATCGTGGCGGGCGCCATCACGCGCGGCTGGTCGCGCCAACCGCGGTCGTGGGAGCGGTACATGTAGCAGTAGTCGCAGGCCAGATCACACCGGCTGTGAGCCTTGAGCACGAAGGAGTGGAAGGGGAGGGGCACCCAGCCGGCCGCCGTTCGTTCCGCGACGTCGGCCGCGCCCGGCCATGGCGGCTCGGCAACGTGCAGTGGCGATCGGCTCATCCGCTCCCCCCGGCGGCGTACGCCGCGAACCACGCCGTCGACGGCGGCCCACACCGTGCCACCAGTATTCGGTCGGCCGCAGAGCAGCGTCAATATCACTAATCGGTCAACGGATGTCCACCAAAGTGCAGTTGAGGCAGCCCGTGAGGGCAGGACGGCTGACCTGCCGCGGGCCACGGCGTACGCTGAAGTGGCCTTCTTGTATCCCGCCCGGACCCCCGAGGCGCCCGCAGGGCCGTCGCGGCGGGGTCCACGAGACCGCATGGAGTGGACACCATGGCCCCAGCCGAGGGTGTGGCTCGCGTCGCGGCGGACGACGAGCCGGAGGCCGACATCGAGTCACTCGTTCTCGACCTTTCGGCGCTCACCCCGGACGAACTCGCCGCTCTGCCCGAGTCCGTGCTCGGTGACGTGCTGCGCCGGGTGGGTGTCGGCGCCGCGGAGGGCGACCCGTTCGTCACGGGGCACAAGGAGAGCGCATGAACGGAGGGAAGACCCGCCCCCCTATACTGGCAACACCGTATGCACCATTTGGTGCGGATATCTCCCCCTTGGGCTCGACGGCAGCTCGACAGGGACGTCCGCAGGTGAGTCCTGTCGTGCCGCGCCGAGCGGAGAGGTCATGTCTGACGTCAACCCCTATGGCGGAACGAGTCCGTCGGAGCAGCCCGGCCCTCTCCACCGTCAGGACACGCTCCACGTAAACGTGTTCGAACGCCTGGGGCCGTTCGTCGCCTTTCTCGCCACGTCCGAGAACCTCGGCCTGAGCACCACCCTGCGCAACGTCGCCGACATCCTCGCCGAGGGCAGCCGCAGCGTACTGCTCGTTGACGGCCGGTCCGACGCGGCCGGTCCGCCCGGGCCGACGCCCGCTCCCCGGCCCGGCGAGGTCCACCTCATCACCCTCCGCGACCGCGACGCACGGGCCGCCCTCGCGGACGACCCCCTGGCCGCCGGATACGACCACGTCCTGATCGAGGAGCCGGTCCCCGACACGCCCGACGCGGCTGAGGCGACCCGACAGGCCGCCTATGCCGACGCCTTCGTCGTGTGCTTCGCCATGACCGCCTGGTCGATCGACGGTGCCGCAGCCCTCGCCGACGACCTGACACAGCGCCGGGCGGCCCGCCCCGTACGCCTGCTCGCCCTCGGGCTGAAGAGCGACATCGGTGTGCACGACCGGCTGCGCAACGCGCGCGAACGGGTGCGCCGGAAGTTCGGCCCGCTCGCCCGTGCGCTCGGCGAGAGCGACATCCCCTTCCTGGAGATCCCCTACAACCCGCTCTACCAGGACAGCCGCAGCCTCGCCGTGCACACCGAGGACATCGGCACGGTCACCGGGCTGCGCCCCTACTACGAAAGGCTGGCCGACTGGCTGAGAGACCGGCGCACCGCCCGGCTCACCGACGTCACGGTCGTCCACTCCACCCGACACGCCCCCTGGGCCGAGTGGCTGGGCGAACGGCTCGCCACCCAGGGCGTGCGCACCGAACTGCGCCGCGCCGACACCTACACCGGAGAGCGCCCCGACCCCGGCCACGCCCTGCTCTTCGTCTCGCCCGACGACGGCGACGACACCCTTCTGACCCAGATCGGCGCGCTCTCCCACACCGATGTGTTCATCGTGCTGCTGGACGAGCCGTTCCCGCACACCGAGGCCGCCCATCACGAACGCATCGACCTCCGCGGCACCACCGAGGAGGAAGCGCTGCGACGGCTCTACACCGGACTGCGTCTGCGGACCGAGCCACCCGAGCCGGCCCGCGGCGCTGCGCCCTTCCCGCGGCTGCCCGGAACCAACAACGTCGCCCCGCGCGGCGGCTCCTTCGTCGATCGCGGCGACCTGCTCACCCGGCTCGACGAGGCGGTCCGTACGGCCGGACGCAACGGCGCCTGCCTGGTACTTCACGGTCCTTCCGGCTGGGGCAAGAGCGACGCCGCGCACGAACTGTGCCACCGCTACGGAGCCGGCTACGACGTCGTGTGGTGGGTGCGATCCTGGGAACCCGAGCGCGCCGAACGGGGCCTCGGCCGGCTCGCCGGGCGACTGGGCGCCACCACCGACGGCCTCGGCTCCGGCCCCACCCGCGTCTCCCGCCTGCTGACCCGCCTCTCCCGCCCCGACGACGACCTCGGCAACTGGCTCCTCGTCTACGACGGCGCCCCCGACCCGACCGACCTGCACGGCCTGCTGCCCGTGCCCCACGAACGCGGACACGTCCTGATCACCAGCCGGTCCGCACCACCGGAACCCCCCGAGGGAGGCCCACCCGACGCGGCCGAGGACCGCCCCCCGCACCTGGTCCCCTTCGCCGCCCCGCCGATGACCCCGGACGAGAGCCGCACCCTGCTCGCCGACCGGGTGCCGGGCATCACCGAACAACAGGCCGACCAGATCGGCAACGTCGTCGACTTCGTGCCGCAGGCCCTGCACCTCGCGGCGCACTGCCTGGCCGAACGCGCCGCCGTGCACACCCGCGAAGACCACCTGAACCCCGACGCCGCCGTCCGCGCCGCCGTCGGCGACCTGCTCGGCGAGTACCGGGCGGGGCAGACCGCGCTCCTCGGACAGTCCGACCGGGTGTCCCCGGTCGCCGTGATGGTCCAGGTCGCCCGACGGGTCGTACAGTCCACGCCGGGCGCTGCCGCCTGGCGTGCCGAGAGCCCCGAACACGACGCACTGGGCTGGCTGCTGGACGCCGCGTCCCTGCTCACCGGCCGTGGCATGGGCCTGGACCTGCTGCGCTCGCGCCGTATCCTCTCCGAACTGGCCCGCGACGACGACGCCGTCCACCCGTCCGCCGGAGTCCGCCCGCCCGACGACGTCCAGCTGCCCGACGAGCACATGGTCAGCGTCGCCCTGTGGGCGCTGGCCCAGGTGGGCCTGCTCGACGTCGACTTCGACCGCGCGGCACAGCCGCTCGCACAGCACCATGGACTGCGCGACCTGATCCGGGCCGGTATGAGCGAGGAGGACCGCAGGCACATCGAGTCGGTGCTGCGCGGCATCCTCGCGGAGTACGCGCCGCAGGAGAACCAGGACCTGCCCGCCGACTGGGCCCGCGAGGTGTACGCGCTGCGCCTGTGGGAGGACACCCGGCCCCGGGTACGGCGTTCCCTGCTGCGTCATCTCGGTTCCCTGAGCCAGCGCGGCGAGGCCGCCGATCTCGACCGGCTCCTGGACATCGCCGGCCAGGCCCACGCCTGGTGGCGCGCCGATGACGACGAACAGACCCCCGAGTACCTGCGGCTGCTGAACTTCACCGCTCGTGCCCACCGGCTGCGCGGCGACTACGACGCCTCCCGCCGCTTCGCCCAGGAAGCCCTGGCCGGCCACCGCCGGCTGCTCGGCACCACCCACCCGCGCACCCTGCTGTCCGCCGACTCCTACGCCGCCACCCTGCGCGCCCTCGGCCGATTCGACGACGCCCTCCTCCAACTCCGCCCCGCCCTGGAGCAGTTGGAGGTGCTCCTGGGCTGGAAGCACCACGCCACCCTGCAGCTCGAACACAACGTCGCCCTGACCGAGGCCCTCACCGGCCGCGTCGCCTCCGGCCTCACCCGCCTCCAGTCGCGCTTCCGGTACCGGCAGGCCGTCGGCGGCGTCGACGACGAGACGGCCTGGGACTCGGCCGACCTGCTCGCCCACCTCTACCGCGCGTCGGGCCGGGTCGGCGAGGCGCACGACCTGCTGCGGCAGCGGCTGCGCCGGCACGGCGACGTCTGGGACGGCGAACGCCTGCTCACCGAGGTCGGCCTCGCCATCAGCGAGCGCCGCCTCGCCGACGGCTTCCCCGCCGTCAAGGATCCCCGCTACGGCTACGAACTCGCCCACGAACGCGACAAACGGGCCCTGCGCCTGTACGTCAGCCGATTCGGCGCCGACCGCTTCGACACCCTGCGCTGCCGGTTCAGCTACGCGGCAGACCTGCACGCCCTCGGCAAACCCGGGGACGCGGAGGAACAGGCCCGGCTGTGCGGGGAGACCCTGGCCCTGCGGTTCGGGCCCGGGCACCCCTTCACCGCCCTGTGCCAGGTCCGCCACGGCGTCTACCTGCGTGCCACGGGCGAGTTCCGGCTGGCCGAGGAAGTCGGCCGCACCGCACTGAACCTCCTCGTTCACAAGCTGGGCCGCGCCCACCCCTGGGTCGCCGCCGCCGAGAACTCCCTGGCGGCCACACTGGCCGCCGCCGGAAACACCGAGGAGGCCGTCGTGCTCGCGCACGCCGCCCTCAGCCGACTGCGCGACCTCGGGGTCGCCCACCGCCCCGACGGCCGCCGCGTCAGGCACCATCTGGACCGGCTCACCGCCACCGGCCCCCAGCGCCCGGAACCGGCCTCCGGCTACGACATCGACCTGGAGCTGCCCGACTTCTGACCTCTCCCGCGTCCCCCTCCCGCGTCGATCGCACCCACCGAAAGGCGAGCACCGTGGCAGCGCCCGTACCGCATCCCACCGACACCCTCACCGAGTCCCACTGGACCGAGAAGCGGCACGGCCGGATCACCGCTCTGTGCGAGGAAGAGGTCGCCCGAACCTCCGGGATCCGTTCGATGTCCCACTACAGCAACGGCATCCTCGACTTCACCGTCATGCGGCACCCCAGGGCCCCGCTCAGCAGCCTGGTGACCGAAGCCGGCGACGAGGACGACAACGAGTCGCTGCCCACCAGCCGACTGCTCCTGTGCGCCCAGGACCTCGGAGCCGTGCTGCGGCCGCTGGGCACCGGCGAACTGATGCGCACCGTCGTCGTCAACTCCCGCGGCGGGTTGTGGGGCGGCCGGGCCCGCCCCGGCGAGTTCCTCGCGGCGACCACCGACCTGTCCACCGCCGTGCCCGACATGGACGCCGCCATGAACCGACTGACCACACGCATCCGCACGGAGATCCACTCCCTGCCGGACGAGGTACTCGGAGGCGACGAGCAGGCCCGGCCGCACCTGGCCAGCGCCGGGGCGGCCACCGGCCCGCACGTCGACTTCGGTATCGCGGCCGAGCCCGACAGCGCCTACGAGGCCCAGCTGCGTGACGTGTGGCGGACCCACGTCAACACCACCGACCTGCACTACGCCGCCTACTACCGCAACTGGACGCTCGTCTGCGTCGGTGACGTCTTCGACACCGACGCCCTCGGCCCGCGGTTCATGGACGTCAGCGTCCGCACCCGACGCACCGCCTACCGCGACCTCTCCCGCGGCCTGCGGGGACACGTCGTGCGGCTCACCGACGCGCTCGCGCTGGTCGCCCCGCCCGTCGCCGGTCACGCCCCCGTCGACCGGCTCGTCCTCGACGTACAGGAGGGCGCGGTGTACGTGCACTGGACCGCGGCGGACTCCTTCCTGCTCGGGGTCACCCTCGACCAACGGCAGGTCGGCAACGCCGAACGCCGCCTGAGCGGACTGACCCAAGCGGTGAGCCGTATACCGCTGCCCCGCTGAACGGGCCTGCCGGTCAGGAGGCGGTGGCCGTGCTCAGCGCCCCCCACACCTCCTCGGCCAGCACCTCCACCGTGCGGGCCGAGGTCAAGGGGTGCTGCGGCCCCGCGCCGCCCAGCAGATGCACCGGCAGCACCTCCACCGCGCACTCGTACTCCCGGCAGATCCGCCGCAGTTCGCCCAGCTGGAACTCCGTCGCCCCGCCCGGCGCCGCGGCCCGTGCCCACCCGACCACCGCGCTGCGGAAGTCCTCGGTGAGGGTCCGCACCAGCGTGGCGCAGCCCAGCACGCTGAGATCCGCGGGAGTCGCCGCCGTACGCAGGTCCGCGGTGCGGTCGGCGACGCGGCGGGTCACCGTCTCCAGCATGGCGAGCGCGTCCCGGAAGCGACGCCGGACCGGACCGGGCAACTCCGAACCCGCCACGTCCGCCTCCTGCGCCACGGCGCGGGGCGGCCGCGTATGACTGGTCTGCGCCTCCACCGCCAGGGCCGCCAGACTGTTCCGCACCGCCCGCAGTTCGGCCGTCTGCTGCTCCATGTCCCGTCGCAAGCGCTCGCTCAGCTCCACGAACCCGCTCTCGCTCTGTTCCTGGAACAGCCGCCGCTGCAACTGCAGCAGCGCCTCGTGCACGGCCCGCGCGAAATCACCCGGCTGGTACAGCAGCGGGCGTGAGCCGATCGCCCGGCCCAGCCGGTCCAGCATGGGCTGCGACGCCAGCCCGTTGACCACCAGCAGGGCCTCGAACCGGCCGGGCCGTACCGCGCTGCGCAGCCCGTGCACATGGGTCGTGATGCGCTCGGCGTCGTCGGCCAGCAACACGGACCGGGTGTGAACCACCGCCAGATAGGTGTTGGGCGCGGGCGACAGCCAGTACAGGACCTCGTCCCGGTCGTCCTGGGAGCGCGACAGCCGGGCGGGCACCGGATCGCGGGAGGCGATCCGCCACTGGCCGAGGTCCAGCGCCTCGTGCACGTCGTCCTGGACCTGCCGGAGCGACACCTGTTCGTGCAGCGCCCGAACCGCCCTGAGCACCGTGGCCCCGGACACCTCGCGCACCGCGCCCTCGGAGTCCTCGCTCGACTGCCAGGCGAGCCGGCTCACCCGGAGCACCTCGCGGGGCACGCCGTCGGTGAGCTCGTGCAGCAGCCGCAGGGACTCGTCCTCGAACGGGCCCACGCCGCCACGCCCCGAGCGGGCGGCCGGCGGGGCACTCGCGGCGAGGTACTCCGCCACCAGCTCCCGGGTGTGCGACTCGTCCAGTCCGATCGGCCACAACTGCACCACCCGCTCGTGGATGCTCGACCGGAGAGCCCGCAGCCCCTGGGGCGAGGTGCAGAACACCAGCAGACCACCATGGCTCGTGTAGATGTTGACGAGCCGTTCGAAGGCGTCCATGAAGGTGCGCCGGTTCTCCTCCGGCCAGTCCAGTGCCTTTTCGAGCGAGTCCACCAGCAGGACGTAGGAGCGGCCCACCCGGCCGTAGAGGAAGCCCTGTACGGCGAGCGCGTCGAAGACCCGGTCGATGCCGGCCGCCGCGCTCCCGCCGCCGGACGGGCCGAGCGCCTCCGTGATGCCCCGCTCGCGCAGCGGTTCGGCCGGTTCCTCACCACTCAGCCAGTTCCACACCATGCGCTTGAAGGCGGGTTCGAGCAGCAGGGCCAGGGCTGTCGCGAACCGGCGGTGCTCGGTCACCTCGTTCAGCTTCCCGCGCAGATCGGCGTGCATCACCTCGGGGTCGTAGCGCAGCGCGGAGATCACCTTGTCCGGGTCGAGCGTGCGGTCCCGCAGCCCCTCCGCGATCTGCAGCAGCGTCTCACGGCGCGGATCGTCCTCCTGGGCCCCGACCCGTGCGGCCGTCACATAGGCGTAGTAGTCCCGCACCAGATCCTCGAAGGCCTGCCGGCCCTGCCCGGTGTCACCCGGGCCGCGCAGCCGGTCCCGGTACAACCGCCCCATGTCCTGGACCGGTTCGTCCACGATCCACATCGCGGTTCCCGGATGCCGGGCGCGCACCCACTGGTGCCCATGGCGCAGGGCATGACTCTTGCCCAGGCCGAACCCGCCCACCAGCGCGACGGCCCGACCGCGCCGTCCCGCCGCGGCGGGCGGCGCGAAGTAGTCCGTGATCAGTGTCTGCAGGTCCCTCACCAACGGGGTGTCGATGTGCGCGTTGCCGGAGTCGCCTCCTCGCACGGCCACCTCACCGAGGTCGGACGCCGGGCCCAGGCGCACGACAGGGATCAGCGGGAAGGGGTTCCCGTGCCAGAGCTGTCCATCGACTGGGGCCACGGCGGCACTCCTCGTCTGTCCGGTTACGGCGTTCCGAGCGGCGGTGTGATGCGGGGATCGCGGGGTGCGGGACAGGTCACGACGGCGGTGGCGGACCGGGCTGACGGGGCACCGCCGGGACACTGGAGGAGGAGCGGCGGGCCATCGCGGCCAGGTCCAGGGCGGGTTCACCGAGATCGGCCGGACTGACCAGGACGGGGGCGCCCCGCTGTCTCTGCTCCTCGGCGAGGCTGAAACACCGCTTGCGCAGTTGCCGCACGTCCGAGCTGACCCAGGCGTCGGCGTGCGGGGAGAGCGGGGGCTCGGGGTCCGGATGCGCTCCACGCGTCGACTGGCTGAACTTCACGGTGTCCTCCGGAGTGAGGCTGCCGAGCGAGAGATGGGTGAGTGCGGGGTTGCCCCAGATTTCCTCGACCACCTGGTGTGCCTGTTGGGGGTCGTGGTGACTGACTTCCACGAACAGTACGATCCGGCTGCGCGCGTGTCTCAGGCAGGTGCGGAGAAAATCCGTACGGACCCCGCCGCGTTCGTCCCGCCAGTCCATGTGCGGCACGATCACCAGGAGGAGCGCGTCCTGTTCGGCCAGCAGCGTGCTCAACGACAGAAACGCCTGGTAGACGTCCGTCTGGGCACGGATGTGCGCCAAGGGCGAGTCCGGGAGTCTGCCGCTCAGCGCGTCGACGACCCGGTCGCGCAGCTCTCGGTTGATCTCGTCGACGGCGCGCTGCCCTCGCTTGTCCCGGCTGAAGCGGTCGTCGCGGTTGTCGTAGCCCGCGGTCATCGCCACGAGCGGCTGGGGCGGCCGGATGACGCCGGGTTTCCGGGGCGCGGCGGCCGCCCGCTGTGCGTAGTCGGCCAGCCGCTGCCGGGCCAGGTGGACGCACTGGTGGATCAGCGTGGTCTTGCCCATGCCGACCGGCCCCGTGACCACCACCAGATGGCCGTTGTCGACGTGGGGCAGGATCACCTCCGGCAGCCGGTCGAGCCACTGGGCGAACTGCCCGACCCGGTCGCGCGCGTGGTCGACGTCCACCCACAGGCCCGTGTGGCTCTCCTCCGCCCACGGCACCAGCGGATGGTCGTCCACCGGCCGTGGGGTCAGCCACGGCAACAGGTCCCTGCTCCCCGGCACATGGACGCCGTAGGGGTTGTCCGGTACCGGCTCCGTCATACGGCCGCTCCGGGCCGCCGGGGGAGCCACTGCCGCACGGACCGCCAACCCCAGTACACCCGGCCATGGTCGAGGCCGCTCAGGGAAGCCAGCGCACGGTTCAGCGAGGTCCGCTCCGCCCGCGCCAGGTCGCTGCGGGCGTCCTTGCCCAGCGGTGCCCCGTCGCGGACCCTCGGCAGCGGCTCACCCAACGGGATGTCCGCCGCCACCAGTCGGGCGGCCCGCCGGCGTGCCGGTGAGCCCGGCAGCCGGCCCAGGGCGGCTATCAGCCCCTCGCGACAGCCGCGTACCGCCGTGTGGTCGGCGCCCGCGTCGTCCTCGTAGGCCTCCAGGTACGCGCCGACCGCCCACCGGAACGCGCTTTCCTCGCTCTGCAACTGCTTCTTCAGTTCCCGCCGTTCGGACGACGTGCGTTCGAAGAGCTGGCCCCCCAGGGTGAGCAGCACACCGACCAGCAGCGGCGGCAGCCCCTTCACAAAGGTGAGGAACCAGTCCTCCTCGGCCGGACTCGGCGCCGCGGTCACGGGTGTCCCCGCGGTCGCCGCCATCAGCGCCGAGCAGGCCCGGGCGAAGTCCTTCTGGTGCACGTCGGCCCAGCGCTGCGACGAGATCTGCCGGGGCGTGCCGACCGACCGCACCGACTCGGTCGTCGACTCCGCCGTGAGCAGCCCGAGGCGTACGGCGGCGGCGACGAGGTCGACCCGGTGTGCGTCGGAGAGGCAGTACACGAGCTGGACGTCCCTGCTCGGCGAACCGGCGGCCGCGGCCACCGTCGGTGACGCGGCCACCAACGCCAGGGCCGCGCCGCACACCGCCAGCACGCCCCGCGCGGACCGGCTCGGCCCGCGGGCCGCGACGGCGGCGCACGTCGCCGGACGGACGCCCGGCGGACGCCGGAGCCCCCTCGCTCCCGGCCGGCCGGACCTGGAACCCTGCCGCATACATCCTCCCCCTCCGGCCGCCGTGCCGTGGTGCCCGTACGGCCTCTGTTCCCGCCTCCCGGGCGACGGCACGTGACGGTCCGTCGCCGCGATTCCTCCCCGCCCCGGAACACCGTCGGCTAGGTGACGGACCGCTCCCTGTCCTGCGCGGTCTCGACGGCCTCCGCCTCGCGCGGGGAGGGACGCGGCTCGTCCGTGTCCAGTTCCCCGCGCCCACGATCGGGCACGGGCCCGACGTCCGGAGCGCGCAGGCGGGCGAGGACCAGCTGTCCGATGCCGTGCAGCACGGCCACCGTGATGACGGCGGGTCCCACGGTGGCGGCCGTGCCGGGAAAGTCGTGTTCCAGGGAGAGGGCGATCAGCACGGCCGTGATGCCGTTCTGCTGCCCGAGCCCCAGCGCGATCCGGTCGCGGCGTTCCAGCCCGCGCACGAACAGGGGCATCACCCCCAGTGCCACCACGGCCTGCGCCACGAATGCCGCGCTCCCGAGGACGAATCCCGGCCACCAGGCCACGCCGTGGGCGAGCAGCAGCCCGAGCGCCAGGAACGCGGCGAGATAGGCGCCGCCCACCGCGCGGTCCACCAGCCTGCCCAGCAGCGGGGAACGCAGGAAGAGACCGATCAGAGCCACGGCGAGCATCAGACTCCGGTCCGCCGCGAGCAACAGTGTCACCACGGCCAATACCAAGGTCGCCGCAGCTCCGACTCCGCGGTCCGCGAGGGGCCGCGGCAGCCGTGCCGACACCGCACGCCCCGCCCACCACAGCAGCGCCACGGCGGCGAGCAGGGCGGCGTTGGCGGCGAGGCCGGTGAGGTGGCCGGCGTTGCTCTCACCGAGGATCCGGGGGGTGCCCTGGTGGCCGGCCGCCGCGTACGCGTACCCCGCGAGATAGAGCGTGAGCAGTACGGTCATGGGGTCGTCGAACGACGCCCATGCCTTCAACAGGGACCGTGCCCGTGGGGACATCCGCTCGCCGCGGTCCATGGCGGCCACCGACAGCGGATCGATCTGCGCCACCGCGATACCCAGCACCAGAGACTCGGGCCGCCGCAGGACCAGCGCCATCGTGCCCGTGATCAGAGCGGCCTTGAGCACGACTCCCACGGTGACGGCCGCGACCACCCCGGACAGGTCGGCCCGCAGCGCCTTGAGGTCGATCGCGTACGTACTGCCGTACAGGCCGACGGCGAGCAGCAGCGAGGCGGCGAACAGGTAACCGCCGGAGCCGACCACGGCCGATGCGTTCACCCCCAGCCCGATCACGACTCCGGCCACGAGCGCACCGGCCCCGCCCACCACCAGGCCGGGAATCGCGCGGGGCAGCCACCCCGGACGATCACCGGCGTGTCCGGATGCCGACATGGCTCGTCCCCCCTCCGTTCCGGACCCGCAAGGCCGACCTACGACCGGGGGCACGCGCCGCACGGGGCGTCCACGGCCCCTCCGCGCAGGACGACGAGCGGCCCCGTCGCCGCACCTTGTCTCCACGATGCCCGGCCACGTCCACCAACGAACACGGATCGACGCCAGGTGACGCCTTTCAGACGGTTCTCATCGCTTTCCGCCCACGAGTGTCCGCTTCCGGGCCCTCCGGGGGTTTCATCGCGCCGCCGTCGGTGTCGGGCCGAAAGCGTCAGCAAGGCTGGTCAGGATGGAGCCGGGCCAGCTGCTCTCCCCGAACACGCTGACCGGCATGGCGAGCACGCCGCACTCACGCCGGAGCGTCTCCGCCGGGATTTCAACCGGGAAGAAGTAGTTGCCGGGACACGTCCGGCTCGCTGTGGGAATCGCCGCGAGCACCTCGTCCGGCAACCGTTCGAACAACCGCTCAGCCCGTGCTGCCAGTTCGTCGGCGACCTGCCGGGGCACGTCGCTGTGCTCGGTCAGCAGGCGGTCGGCGAGCCTCAGCTGAGCCGGCGTCGGCGGATCAGCCCGGAACGGCTCGGCCGATTCGGCTTGCGCCGGACCCAGCAGGACCACGCCGAATGTGCGTGGCCACAGCCATCCCTTGGTGACCGAATGCAGGAGGACCGCGCAACCGGTGTCCAGCAACCGCCGTGTGCCGGCGGCGAACGGGGCTCCCAGGTCGTAGACGCTGTCGATCAGCAGGCGGCGGGATGGTGATTCCCGCAACCACGAAATCACCGCGGCGCACTCGGCATCGGACAGATACCGGCCGAGCGGCTTGCTGGGGTTGGCGAGCAGCAGGTATTCGGGCCGGTCGTCCGCCGGCGATCTCGGCAGGGCCGGCGCCGGCAGCGTCGGGTAGGACGCGGGCGCCAGGCCCGCAGCTCGGGCCAGCTCGAAGTAGACCGGGTACACGTCGCCGGGCAGCCACAACCGCGCTCGCACGGCGCGCAGCCAGTGGAACACCACGCCGAGCCCGTGACGGACCCCCCGACAGACCATGGCGTGGCCGGACCACTCTTCCGGCAGCTCGAAACGCCGCAGCCAGGCACGGGCGAGATCGCACCGGTGCACCGTGCTCATGGCGGTCGGCGGTTCCGGTCGCATCGGAGCAAGTGCCCGGTACACGTTGGTCTCGGCGGCATCCAGAAGCGACGAACCAGCAAGGAGCTGCCGCCGGCGGAGTTCCTGGAACTCGTCGAACCTCATGTCGTCGCACCTTCCGGCACGATCTCGCTGGCCCGGTCTTCCAGGGAGGCGTAGCAGCGTCCGTCGGCCATGACGTTCCAGCTGCGTGCGATCCCGTTGGTGCGCTCCCAGAGCAGGCTGGGCTCGGTGTAAGCGGCGATCCGCATCGGCCGGCCCTCCCAGCTGCCCTGGTGGACCGGCGCGCCCCAGGGCAGGCGGCTCGCCAGTTCGAAGCCGTGCTGCTCGGCGAACCGGGTCACGACGGACAGCGACACCTGGTGCTCTCGGCTCCAGAGGTTGGCGGCGCGGTCGAAGTAGAGCGACTCAGTGCTGGTGGAGACGTAGAGCTCTTTGAAGCAGACTTCCTCGACACCGAGAGCCGCCGCCCACGAAAGGTAGTCGGCGACGCCGGCCGCGTCGGCCACGCCGCCGTGCTGGAGCACGCAGATCAGCCTCATCCGCAGCCCCGGCCAGCGGTCACGTTCCATGCGCCAGGTGTCGATCACAGAGCTCACCGGCGTGCGCAACATCATCAGCCGGTCGCTGACGGCGTCGTCCTGATGGTGCCGGGAGACCGCCAGCACGCTCAGGCCCGCGGCGCTCAGGGCTGCCAGTCGGCCGGCCCGGTCGGCGTGCTGACCCTTCGCCAGGGTGTGCGCGTTGGTGATCAGGACGACCTTCGGGAAGGCCGCCGAGCAGGCGGACACCAGCCGTAGCTGCTGTTCGAACGGTATGAGCGTGGGCTCCCCGCCGCCCGTGATCACCGCACGCTCGGCCCCCGCAGCACGGGCGCGCTCCAGCCAGTGGGCGACCGAGTCCCACGGGACCCGTGCCGGTGCTTGGTCGCTGGAGATCGAAGCCGAGGAGAAGCAGAACGAACACCGGGCCTGGCAGGCGGCGGCGACCGGCAGAAGCGACACCGAGCGCGGTCGCATGTCCGCGTAGCGACGCTGTGCCGATCCGTGAAGGTGCAGGGAGGCCGCCATCGCATCCTCGACGGTTGTCGGGCGCAAAGTGAACTCGTCGCCTGCTTGGTCGAGCTCGTGGACTGCCGACAACCGGATGTGAGCCTCGTGCAGTTCCATGCCGAGGCCGGTCGACACGTTGGGCACCAGTCTGTCGGGGTCCACCGTGGTTTCCAGCACCAGCAGCCGGTCGCCGGGAATGGCCAGACGGTCCAGCAAGCGTCGCGCCTTGCCGATACCGATTCCCAACTCCGCACGGGTCAGCAGGTGGAACCGGTCGGGATAGGTGCTCTCCGGAATCCCGGCCTTACCGTAAGCGAACGCGTACTTGTCGAAGCCCTTCGCGAAGTTCGACAGCACGATGACGTGGAAGCGCTGGTCGCCATGGTTCATGTCGTCATCATGCATGAACGGGCCCGGACGACATGGGCCCAACCGCAGGCCCCGAGGCCCATGCTGACGGCGCCGCGATCGGTTCTCCCAGAGGGAGGCGGCGCCCCGTGTCTCATCGGTGCGCGGCAGCCGGGCGGGGCTCCGGGTTAGGGATCAACCCGTCGCCAGTCCGTCACAGGGCCGGGGTTTGTGTCGTCCGCAGGCGTGACCCAGAAGGCTTTGCCCAGCTCGGCGCTGAACTGGGCGCCTGACCGGCCGTCCCCGGAGGAGCGGCCGGTCAGCCGACGGCCGATCCACGGCAGCAGATGCTGCTGGGCGAAGCGGGCGTCGGCGGCCCGGCGGGCGGCCCAGCCGGGCGGCACGGTCGCCGGGATCGGCGTACGCCACTCGGCGTCCTCCGGGTCGTACCCGAGGGTCTGCCAGACCGCCTCGGCGACCCGGCGGTGCCCCTCGGGCGTGAGGTGCAGCCGGTCGACGTCCCACAGCCGCGGGTCGGAGAGCGAGGGGGCGCCGTACAGGTCGACGACGAGCGCGCCGTGCCGCTCGGCCAGCTCGTCGACACAGACGAACAGCTCCTCCATACGCGGCCGGAACCGCTCCAGGACCGGACCCTGGCGCCCGGGGCTGCGCATCAGCACCAGCTGTTTGCAGGAGGGGGCCAGCCGCTCCACCGCCTCCGTGAGCAGGCCCTTGACCATACCCATGTCGCACTTGGGGCGCAGGGTGTCGTTCAGGCCGCCGACCAGGGTGATCACGTCGGCGTCCATCGCGGCCGCCACGTCCACCTGCTCCTTGACGATCTGGCTGATCAGCTTGCCGCGCACCGCCAGGTTGGCGTACCGGAAGCCGGGCGTGCGGGCCGCCATCCGGCCCGCCAGGAGGTCGGCCCAGCCCCGGTAGGAGCCGTCGGGCAGCAGGTCCGACATGCCCTCGGTGAAGGAGTCGCCGACCGCGACCAGGCTGGTGTGTGTGGGTTTCGTCTGCATGGCGACACAGATGGTAGCCCGAGTCCCATACCCAGCGGTCGGTCACCCCTGTCCGAGTGCCGGCCCCACCCCTGCCGGCCCCACCCCTGTCTCACGCCCGCTGCCCGAACAGCTCGCGGAGCACGTCCTCCATCGTCACCAGCCCGGCCAGCCGCCCGTCCGTGCCGAGCACCGCCGCCAGATGCGTACGGCTGCCCCGCATCGCGGTGAGGACGTCGTCCAGGGGCGTCGCCTCACGCACGCGTGCGATGGCCCGCATGTCCCGCAGCCGGAACGGCTCGTCCCGCGGCGAGGCGTCCAGCGCGTCCTTCACATGCAGATAGCCGATGATCCGGCGCCCCTCGTCCACCACCGGGAAGCGGGAGAACCCCGACTCGGCGGCCAGCCCCTCCAGCTCCTCCGGTGTGACACCCACGCGCGCGTAGACGACACGTTCCAGCGGCAGTACGACGTCCCGCACCGGGCGGCGGCCCAGCTCCAGGGCGTCGTGCAGCCGCTCCCGGGCACGGTCGTCGATGAGCCCCGCGTCGCCCGCGTCCTTCACGATCTGGGCGAGCTGCGCGTCCGAGAAGGCCGCCGCGACCTCGCCCCTGGTCTCGATCCGCAGCAGCTTCAGCAGCGCGTTGGCGAACGCGTTGATCGCGAAGATCACCGGGCGCAGCGCCCGCGACAGCGTGACCAGCGGCGGGCCGAGGACCAGCGCGCTGCGCACCGGCTCCGCCAGCGCGATGTTCTTCGGGACCATCTCGCCGAGCAGCATGTGCAGATAGGTGGCCAACGCCAGCGCGATCACGAACGACACGGCGTGGCCGGCGCTCTGCGGCACGCCCACCGCGTGGAACACCGGCTCCAGCAGACGCGCGATCGCCGGTTCGGCGACCACGCCGAGGACCAGCGTGCACAGCGTGATGCCGAGCTGTGCCGCCGCCATCAGCGCGGACACGTGCCGCAGGCCCCACAGCACGCTCGTGGCACGCCGGTCGCCCCGCTCGGCGTACGGCTCGATCTGGGCCCGGCGGACGGAGATCAGCGCGAACTCCGCGCCGACGAAGAACGCGTTGACGACCAGGGTCGCCAGGGCGATCAGCAGCTGTACGACGGTCACCGGTCCGCCCCTTCCCCGTGGTCCTCGGCGAGCGGGGCGTGCAGCAGCACCCGTGCGGCGCGGCGGCCGGACGCGTCGACCACGTCCATGCGCCAGCCCGCGACCTCGACGCCGTCACCGACGGCCGGTATGCGGCCCAGCTCGGTGGCGACGAGGCCGGCCAGCGTCTCGTACGGCCCCTCGGGTGCGTGCAGGCCCACGCGCGCGAGCTGGTCCATCCGGGCCGCGCCGTCGGCCGAGTACAGCGCGCGGCCGTCGTCGTCGGTGCCCGCGGGGGCCAGATCGGGCGTCTCGTGCGGGTCGTGTTCGTCGCGGACCTCGCCCACGACCTCCTCGACGATGTCCTCCAAAGTCGCCACACCCGCCGTACCGCCGTACTCGTCGATGACCACGGCCATCGTTCGTTTGCCGCCCAGCCGGTCGAGCAGCCGGTCCACGGTCAGCGACTCGGGGACCAGGAGCGGCTCGCGCATGATCTCCGAGACGGGCACGTGGAGACGGCGGTCGGCGGGGATCGCCAGCGCGTCCTTGATGTGCGCGGTACCGACGACCGCGTCGAGGCCGCCGTGGTGGACGGGGAAGCGGGACAGGCCCGTCGCCCGGGTCGCGTTCGCCACGTCCTCGCAGGTCGCCAGGGCGTCGAGGGAGATGACCTGGACGCGCGGGGTCATCACGTTCTCCGCGGTCAGGTCGGCCAGGTTCAGGGTGCGCACGAACAGCTCGGCGGTGTCCGCCTCCAGCGCGCCCTCACGGGCCGAGTGCCGGGCCAGGGCCGCCAGCTCCTGGGGGCCGCGCGCGGCGGCCAATTCCTCGGTGGGCTCCACGCCGAAGCGGCGCACGACACGGTTGGCGGTGTTGTTGAGATGGGTGATGAAGGGCCGGAAGACGGCGCTGAACCAGCGCTGCGCGTTGCCCACGGTCCTGGCCACGGGCAGCGGCGAGGAGATCGCCCAGTTCTTCGGCACCAGCTCGCCCACGACCATCAGGAAGACCGTCGACAGCGCCGTACCCAGCACGAGCGCCACCGAGCTCGCCGCGCTGCCCGACAGCCCCACCGACTCCAGTGGCCCCGCGATCAGCGCGGCGATCGACGGCTCGGCCAGCATGCCGACCACCAGGTTGGTGACGGTGATGCCGAGCTGCGCGCCGGAGAGCTGGAAGGTGAGATTCCGTACGGCCTTCAGCGCGCCGGACGCGCCCCGCTCACCGCGCTCCACCGCCCGCTCCAGCTCGCTGCGCTCGACCGTGGTCAGCGAGAACTCGGCCGCCACGAAGGCGCCGCACGCGAGGGACAGCAGGATCGCCACCAGCAGCAGGAGCACTTCCGTCATCGGTTCACCTCCGTCCCATGGTCCGGCAGGGCAGAGAGGATCGCGCGATGTCGCGCACGGCTACTGGGAGGCTCGCCCATGGGCGGACACTCACACCTTTCCAGGACTCGCAGGGGGACCGTGCGCTTCCGCACGGTCCCCCAATAGTAAAGGATCAGCAAAGTCCCCCGGTTCGGGGTGCCGCTCAGCCGGTGAGCGGCTTCACCCAGCGCCGCCATGTCTCCTGCGGCGCGTACCCCGCCGCGTGCCACGCATGATGCGCCGTCTCGTTCCGGGTGAGCACCATCGCGTCCCCGCGCCGTCCGCCGAGCCGTACGAACCTCTCCTCGGCGGCGGCGAGCAGCGCCGAGCCGATGCCCTGACGGCGCCGCTCCGGATGTACCGCCAGCCGGTAGAGATGACACCGCCAGCCGTCGAATCTTGGCTGCTCACAAGCGTGTGGCTGGCTGTGTCTAGAGGGGTTTGACCCAGCGTCGCCAGTGGTCTTCGCGATGGTATCCGCCTGCGGTCCAGGTGTGGTGGGCTTGTTCGTTGGCTTCCAGGACCATGGCGTCGACGCGTCGTCCGCCGAGGGTGGTGAAGCGTTGTTCGGCGGCTTCCAGGAGGGCGGTGGCGATGCCTTGGCGTCGGTGGTGGGGGTGGACGGCGAGTCGGTAGGCGGAGCATCGCCATCCGTCGAAGCCGGCTATGACGGTTCCGGCGAGGGTGCCGTCGCGTTCGGCGAGGAGCAGGGCTTCGGGGTCTCGTGTGATGAGCCGGGCTACTCCGTCGTGGTCGTCGCTGATGCTGGTTCCTTCCGCTGCGTCGCGCCAGAACTGCAGCACGGTGGCGATGTCCGCGAGGGTGGCGTGGCGGATGTGAAGATCACTCATGGAGTGAGCCAAGCAGAGCGCCATTCTGTCTGGCGAACGGTTTCTGTGCCGAGGGTGGACATCGCGGGCTGCTCACCGCTATCGGTGGGGCCAGGAGCTGTCCCTCCTGGCCCCACCAATGGCATGCGTCCTGCGGCTACTCAGGTTGAATCCGTGATGTCCGGTGTCTCGATCAGGCCGTGAAGGTCCAGGCCGGTGGGTGGCAGGCAGCCGGTGATCAGGTGCGGCCGGTACTGGATCTTCTTGAGCTTCCGCTTGATGACGCGGGTCAGGTGTGCGAGGTCGGTGGCGGCGAAGTCGGCCAGGGCCCGCTTGGATAGGCTCCAGATACCTTCCTGCGGGTTGATCTCCGGTGCATACGGCGGCAGATGGAAGATGACCAGCCAGTCCACGTGCTCCGCTTCGAAGTCGAAGAGCTCCTGCTGGAGCTGGAGCGGCTGCGTCGGCCGCCGACGCGTACGACCGGCACCAGCATGGCGAAGGCGCTGGAGCGGGTGGAGGAGATCTCCTCCTTTCGGCTGGGCCGGGTGAAGCTGGACAAGGTGCCGCCGAACCGGCTGGCGACGCTGGCCCGGGTCGGGGGGTCGAGGCACCGATCCTGGAGCGGGCGCCGGAGCCGCGACGCACCGCGCTGCTGGCCTCGGTGGTCCGGCACCTGGAGGCGTCGGCGATCGACGACGCGCTGGACGTGTTCGCGCTGCTGATGCAGGTGAAGCTGCTGAACGTGGCGAAGCGGGCCACGGACAAGGAGTGGCTGGCGTCCCGGCCCCGGCTGGCGAAGGCGTCGCGCACCGTGCAGGTGGTGTACCGGCTGTGGAGCGCGCAGCTGGACCTGGTCGCCGACGCCGGCGCCGATTTGGACGCGCTGGCGATGTTCCGGGCGCTGGAGACGAGGTCGGGCCCCGCGCGGAGGTCGAGGCGGCCGTGCGGCTGCTGGATGAGTTGCTGCCGCCGGGCGACGAGGAGTCCCAGGCGGAGATGCGCCGCCAGCTGGCCGGCCGCTACAGCACGGTGCGCCCGTTCCTGTCCCTGCTCGGCGAGTCGGGCACGCTGGGTGCGGCGGCCGGCGGCCGGCGGGTGCTGGAGGCGGTGAAGCGGCTGCCTGCGCTGTCGCGGCGCACGGTGAAGGCCAAGCCGCTACTGCCTAGGGTGATCGACCAGAAACTGGTGCCGCCGGCCTGGAAGAAGGCGGTGTTCTCCAACCCTGACCTGCCGGTGGGCGCGGTGGACCGGGACGCCTACGCGGTGTGCGTGCTGGAGCAGCTGCACCGGGCTCTGGGGCGCCGGGATGTGTTCGCCTCCCCGTCGAATCGCTGGTCCGACCCCCGGGCTCGCCTGCTGGACGGGCCGCAGCGGGAGGCGGTGCAGGCCGATGTGCTGCACAGGCTGAGCCTGGAGGCGCCGGTCGAGCAGCACCTGGCCGAGCGGGTCGGTGCGCTGGACGCGGCGTGGCGGCTGATGGCCGAGCGCTTGGAGGAGGCCGGGCAGGACGCGAAGCTGTCCTTCGAGGTGCAGCCGAACGGCCGCTTGAAGCTGAACGTGGACCGGCTCGGCGCGCTCGGCGAGTCGAAGTCGCTGCGGTGGTTGCGCCGGACCACCGCGGCGATGCTCCCTCGGATCGACCTGCCGGATCTGCTGTTCGAGGTGGACTCCTGGACCGGGTTCCTGGACACCTTCGTGCACCTGGACGGCGGCCGGCCCCGGATGGAGCGGGTGAAGACGTCGCTGGTGGCGCTGCTGGTCGCCGAGGCGTGCAACATCGGCTACACCCCGGTCATCGACGCGAACGACGAAGCGCTGACGCGGGCCCGGCTGGTGCACGTGGACCAGTACTACCTGCGTGCCGACACGATCGGCGCCGCGAACGCGGCGCTGGTGGCGGCCCAGGCCAGGGTGCCGATCGTGGAGCACTGGGGCGAGGGGCTGCTGGCGTCGGTGGACGGGCTGCGGTTCGTGGTCCCGAAGCGCACGATCAGCGCCGGCCCGTCGCCGAAGTACTACCACTTCAAGCGCGGCATCACCTGGCTGAACGCGGTGAATGACCAGGTCGCCGGGATCGGGCAGATGGTGGTGCCGGGCACCCTGCGCGATTCGCTGCACATCCTGGACACCCTGCTGAACCTGGACGCCGGGGTGCGGCCGGAGATGGTGGCCACCGACAACGCCTCCTACTCCGATATGGTGTTCGGGCTGTTCTCGCTGCTCGGCTACAACTTCTCGCCCCGCTTCCGGGACCTGGCCGACCAGCGGTTCTGGCGGGCCGAGCTGCCCGGGGGTACGGGCGGCGACTACGGGGTGCTGGAGCCGCTGGCCCGCAACCGGGTCAACCTCGCCAAGGTGACGACGCACGGCCGGACATGCTGCGGGTGGCCGGCTCCCTGGCGACCGGGCAGGTCCGGGCCTACGACCTGCTGCGGATGTTCGGCCGGGAGGGACGGCCGACGCCGCTGGGCACCGCGTTCGCCGAGTACGGGCGGATCGCCAAGACGCTGCACCTGCTGCGCGTGGTCGACCCGGTCGACGCAGGCGTACAGGTCGGGGCAGGAGGACCAGCTCGGCGCGCTCGGCTTGGTGCTGAACGCCGCGGTGCTGTGGACCACCCGCTACCTGGACGCCGCCGTCGAGCAGCTGCGGGCCCTGCCCGCCGACCAGCGCGAGCACGACGTCCTGGACGAGGAGGTCGCCCGGCTCTCGCACTCAAGCACGCCAACCTGAATGTCCTGGGCCGCTACAGCTTCCGCGGCTCTGGCCCGGCCGGCGGAGCGCTGCGGCCCCTGCGCGACCCGGCGGAGGCCGAGGGGGAGGAGGACGGCGAGGACGAGTAGGCGCAGCGGTCCGCGAGAACCGGACGGCGGCCGAGGTCCACTCGGCGCTCGACAGTAGTGACCAGCATGCACTCGCCGCGATCCGCATACGCGTCACGGCGTCGGCGTCACCCGGATGCCGAGCGTTCCGGCCTCACCTCGGCGCAGTCGGCTGCCGAGGAGGCTGAGGCGGCCGATGATGCCGTACTTGCGGGCGATGAGCTGCCGATAGCGGGCCGTGGTGGCGGCGTCGCAGATCTCGGCGGTGGCGGGAACCTGGTCGCCCGTCGAATTGCCGCGCAGATCGCAGGGGCCGACGAGGACATCGGCGCGGGCCCGGATCCGCTTGACCTTCCAGGAGTCCGCGGCCGTCCAGACGCCGAGCGCGTCGCCGTCACGCACCACCCAGACGGGGGTGGCGACCGGGGTGCCGTTCCTGCGGTAGCTGGTGACCAGCAGATACTTGCCCGTACCGAGCCGGTCCAGTGAGGCGTCGTCCATGCCCGCAGTCACAGGTTGTTCGCGTAGAAGCTGATGAGTCGTTCGACGGCGGCGTCGACGTATGCGGGTTCGTCGTACATCTCGTAGTGGCCGGCGCCGTCGATCACCATGAGGTCGACGGGGTTGGGGGCCAGCTTCCACAGCTGCATGCCCATGTCGTAGGAGCCGGTGTTGCCGATGCGTCCGGCGAGGATGACCTGCAGTGGCTGGGTCATGAGCTGATCGGCCAGGTGGAAGGCGTCGTAGCCCAGCAGGAGGGAGTCGCTGCGCAGGAGGCGCCGGTTCGTGGAGTGTTCGTTGCCGCCGCGCTCGGTGCGGTAGTAGGTGACGGCCTGAGTGGTGTCGATGTCGGTCAGGCCCGCTGCCGCGGCGTCCTCAAGGGTGTCGGGCAGCCAGTTCACGCGGGTCGTCTCGCCGGAGCGGGCCTCTTCGGTACGTGCGTCCGCGAGGGCGTCGAGTGCTGCGGCCGGACCGTCGGGGGAGAAGCTGCGGAACGCGGCGCCGATGTTGACGGGGACGACCGTGCCGACCGCCTTGATGCGGTGGTCCGTGCGGGCGGTGTGCACGGCGTAGCCGCCACCGGCGCAGATGCCGAGGACGCCGATGCGCTGTGGGTCGATACCGGGGGTCGTGGTGAGCGCGTCGATGGCGTAGGAGATGTCCTCACCGCGGCGGTAGGGGTCTTCGAGGTCGCGGGGCTCGCCCTCGCTCTGGCCCTGATGGGCGGGGTCGAGGACGAGCGCCGCGATGCCGCGGGCGGCGAGACGGGAGGCGTAGTTGGCGCCGATCTGCTCCTTCACGCTGCTGCCCGGGGTGGCCAGCACCACGGCGCGCAGCGGTGCGCTGCTGTCGGCGTTGTCGGGCAGGTGGAGGTCCGCGGCGAGGTTGATGGGACCGCGCGGGATCGTGAGGTGCTGAAGCATGTCTGGCTTCCTTCGTGAGATTGTTGTTCCATAGGAGTCCAGTACAAGGCGGCATCTTGTACGATATAGAATTAATACGAAACTGTACCACATGGATGGAGGATCGCAATGTCAGTCGACGGGGCGCAGCTGTGGACGCTGAACCAGCGGCTGCTGGGCGTAGTGATGGATGCCTGCACACGGGAGCTGGCCGAGCTCGGTTTGGAGACGAAGGAGTTCTTCGTCCTGGCCGAGGTGGAGGCATCGCCGTACCCGGCCGAGATCGCGACCGCGCTGCTGCTGCCCAAGGCGAGCGTGACGGTCTACGTCCGCAACCTCGTCACCAAGGGCTTCATCCGCCGCGAGATCGACGAGGCGGACTTGCGGCGTCACCGGCTCGTACTGACCGCCGAGGGCACGCGGGCACGCGATCGAGCACTTGCAGCCCTCGCGGCGGAGTACGACCGCAGGTTGGCGAGGGTTATCCCCCAGGACCGCGTTGAGCTGCAACGCATCCTCAAAGCGATGCTCGCCTCGCCCGCGTCAGGCAGTATGCGCGAGTGATTCGTCTGTCCGGTGCTCTGATGCTGCGATGTGCTTGTCCTGATGAGGATTCTTGATTTCGGCTCTGTCCGCAGTTCCGGATGCTGTTGGTGATCTCTAGGTCGTCAGCCTTTGGCAGAGCCGCTGGAAGTGACTGGGTGGCCGTGGCGGAGAAGCCGGTGTGGTGCCGGGCGGGAAGTATTCGCTGAGTCGGACGATGTTGGTTCCAGCAGCTGTGAGCACGTGCTGAACGTGTGTCTTCGCCAGGCCGCGGTAGCGGCAGTGGCGCAGGCCATGAGCGTGGACCGTTTCTGAGACAGTGGCCTCGCAGCCTGCGCGGATGGCAAAGCGCCGCTGCCAGTTGCTGGTCTTCTGGTCTTTCCTGACCTGTGACTGGATCTTCTGCTGGGGCTCGGGCAGCAGGAGGATGTGGCGCCCTTTGCCATCGACGTTGCCGGTGCACTTCTCGCGGTCGTCGCATTCCCGGCATGCCTTGCGGGGGAAGAGGACGGACAGCCGAGGATGCCCGTCGCCCAAGGTGGCCTTCCAGGGCGGGCTGGTGATGCCGTTCGGGCAGGTGAGGGTGCGGTTCTCCCAGTCGATGTGAAAGTCCTCTTTCGTGAAGCCCGGCCGCCGGGCGGCTTGTGGGTCGTCGCGGACCGGGCCGAGCAGCGGAATGTCCCATGTAAGGGCCGCTTGGTGGATGCTGTCCGGGGTGACGTAGCCGCCGTCGACGACGTGCTCGAGGGGCTGAAAGCCCTGACGGGTCAGCTGCCGGTGGATGTCGTCGAGGGCGTCGATGTCCTGCTGCGGCGCCGGGCGGGTGACCACCTGAACGATGACGTTGGGGCTCGTCTCGTCACAGGTCTCGGTCTGGTGATCGCGATAGCCGATCCAGTCGCGCTGGCCGGCCGCGGTGACCTTCTGACTGTAACGGGCCTCGGGATCGTGCGGGGTGACGATCTCCATCGTGGACCACGGCACCCGTGCCGAAGCAGGATCAGGTCGGCCGTCTGCTGAGGTTTTGCCTGTGTTCCTCTGCCCGGTCGCCCTCCGGCTGGCCCGGTCACGGGTCGACTTCGCTGCCCGCCAGCGCAGTTGGCCCGCTTCGTCGTGCCAGTACTGCTGGACCCAGACCTGCCGCATGACCTGCACGGACCTCAACTCCCGCAGACCAGGCGGGGCATCGTCGTGATAGACGGCACGCAGGATGTGCAGCCCGTCCTCACCTACCCGCAGCACCCAGGCGATCAACGCGTCGCCGCCGCGGGGCAGCCGGTCGTAGCGCATCGGCCGGCCATACCGGTCTGCCCAGTCAGCAGTCACGAGAGCAGCCAGCCACCCCTCGCCCTGCAGTGCGAGGTCCTCCAGAGCACAGCGCAGCGTCTCAGTGACCAGTTCACCCCGGTTCAGACGGCGCACCGCCGCCAGCACGTGGGTGGAATCCGTCCGGATCCGTCCCCGCCGCTTGACCAGCCCGGCTTCTGCAAGCCGGTCCACCACCAGCGCCAGGAGCCGGTCCGCGCGGTCGCCTTCGGCCACCCGGCCACGGAATTCGCTCAGGACAGTGAAGTCGAATCCCGGATCATCCAGCTCCAGGCCCAGGCAGTACTTCCAGTCAAGGCGGCAGCGGACTGCTTCCGCAGCCTGTCGGTCGGTGAAATTCTCCGCGTACTGCAGCACCGACACGAGAGCCAGCTGAGCAGGCGACATCCCACGCCGTCCGTCAGTTGGATACCAGTCGGCGAAGTCGGCATCCGCGAACAGGCCGTCCAGCCGATCGCGCACCCACATCGCGGCTGTGCCCCGCGGATTACTCGCCCTGGCCATCCGCACCGTCAACGGCGGAATAACACGCCCCGAAACCAAACCCATTGCCACTGCGGTCACCCCTCCGACCGCCGAAACCGCCCCGCTACGACCAGCGCAGCATCACGAGGACATGAACACAGGCACGGTCAGCAGACTTCACCCCACCGAGTGAAGATCACCAACAGTATCAGTTCCGTGAATCCCCCAGGTCAGTGGCTGGAACGCGGGATCGTTGCGGCAGCGTACTTCCTGCCGTGGCGAGCAAGACGGTTGAGGATGTGCTGTTTCCCGGGATCAATGTACGGGTGGAGGGGGTGAGCGACTTCTCCGGCATTCTGGTGGTGGAGGCAGTGTCGACGGCCAGTCCAGGCCGGTGTCCGAACTGCCGCAAGCAGGCCCGCCGCGTACACAGTACGTATCAACCCTCCCTGGATGAGCGGCCGTTGGGCGCGCGCCGCGTCATTGTCCGGCTGCGCGTGCGCTGGTACTTCTGCGATCGCGGGAGCTGTTCCCGCACGACGTTCGTCGAGCAGGTTCCGGGGCTGTCCGCGCGCTACCGCCGTTCCAGCATCGGGCTGGCGGGCTGGCTGCGGTCAATCGCGACCGAGCTCGGCGGCCGCCCTGCCGCACGGCTGTGCCGCCGGTTGCGGCTGACCGCTGGCCGGACGCGTCTGCTCAGCTGCTGACAGCGCCGGTGGTGCCGGACCGTGCCCCGAGGGTGCTGGGGGTGGACGAGTTCGCCTTCCGCAAGGGCTGCACCTACGGCACCGTGCTGGTCGACGTCGAGGCCGGCCGGGTCGTCGACGTGCTGCCCGACCGCACCTCGGGGTGAGCTGTACTGAGATTTGTGGAGTCCCTGATGCCAGGGCTACGGTCCTGGCGAAGGAGAACCACCAGCACCATGGCAGCACCCCGTAAATACCCGGACGAGCTCCGCGAGCGCGCGATCCGTGAGGTCCGCACCACC